>JBGPND010000037.1:0-33431 GCA_041487355.1 Acetobacteraceae bacterium
CTGCAGGACGTGCGCGGACACGACGTATTCGTGCTGCATTCGTTGCATGGTGATGCAAGCGAGAGCGGCAACGACAAGCTTTGCCGGCTGCTGTTCTTCTGCGGCGCGTTGAAGGACGCCGGCGCGGAATGCGTGACCGCCGTGACACCCTATCTGTGCTACGCGCGCAAGGACCGCCGGACCAAGCCGAATGATCCGATCATCACCCGCTACGTCGCGACGATGTTCGAGGCGGTACGGATCGACCGCGTGATCACGCTGGAAGTGCACAACGTGGCGGCGTTCGAGAACGCATTCCGCTGCCCGACCTGGCACATCGAAAGCGCACCGCTGCTGGCGGCGCACTTCGCGCCATTGCTGCGCGGCGAGCAGGTGGTTGCCGTCTCGCCCGACGCAGGTGGTGCCAAGCGGGCGGAGCAGTTCCGCCAGGCACTGGAGCACCTGACCCGAAAGGACGTCGGCAGCGCCTATATGGAGAAATATCGCAGCAGCGGCGTGGTTAGCGGCGAGCTGCTGGCCGGTGACGTGCGCGGCAAGGTCGCCGTGATCATCGATGATCTGGTCAGCACGGGCGGCACACTGGTGCGGGCCGCCAAAGCGTGCCGCGCGGCCGGTGCGACAAAGGTGTTCGCTGCCGCGGCGCACGGGCTGTTCGTTGGCGGCGCAACCGAACTGTTCGCCACACCGGCGCTCGACGGCGTCACGATCACCAACACAGTACCGCCCTTCCGCGTGCCCGCCGAGGTGGCGGTGCAGCGCCTGACCGTGCTCGATGCCAGCGAGGCGATCGCGCGCGCCATCGCCGCGTGCCACGATGCGAGCTGACCAGCCGCTCGACACGCCAATTGCGCGGCATGTGTGGGAGACGCGCTACCGCGCCGGCGCGGCTGAAGCGTCGGTCGAAGCCACCTGGCGGCGCGTCGCGCACGCATTGGCTGAACTAGAGCCGGCCGATCGTACGGAATGGGAGCGGCGTTTCCTCGACATAATGCAGGACTTCCAGTTCCTGCCGGGAGGCCGTATCCAGGCCGGGGCCGGCAGCGACCGCGATGTGACCATGTTCAACTGCTTCGTCATGGGCACGATCGAAGACTCGATCCCCGGCATCTTCCGCGCGCTGGAGGAAGGCGCGGTGACGATGCAGCGCGGCGGCGGGGTCGGCTATGATTTCTCGACGATCCGCCCGAGCGGCGCACGCGCGCGCACGACCGGCGCCATCGCCTCGGGGCCGGTGTCGTTCATGGATGTGTGGGACGCGATGTGCGCCACCATCCAATCCACCGGCGCCCGCCGCGGCGCAATGATGGCGACACTGCGCTGCGATCATCCCGACATCGTGGCATTCATCGAGGCCAAGCGTCGCGCGGACCGGCTGCGCCATTTCAACCTGTCGGTGCAGGTGACCGACGCCTTCATGCGAGCGATCGAACTGGACGCGACCTGGCCATTGGTGTTTCCGGAGAGCCGGCTCGCCGGTGCCGGCGAGACGCTGCTCCGCGAATGGCCTGGCGAGGCGTCGGCCGTGCCATGCCGCGTCGTGCGACGTCTGTCGGCGCGCGCCTTGTGGGATCGGCTGCTGCGCGCCAGCTACGACAGCGGCGAGCCGGGGGTGCTGTTCATCGACCGGATCAACCGGCTGAACAATCTCTGGTACTGCGAACGGATCACCGCGACGAATCCGTGCGGCGAAGTGCCGCTGCCGCCCTACGGCGCCTGCGACCTGGGAGCGATCAATCTGACGCGGTTGATCCGGGATCCATTCACGCCTCAGGCCCGCCTGGACACCGACCGACTGGTGGCCATCGCGTCGACGGCGGTGCGGCTGCTGGACAACGTGATCGATGCATCGCGTTTCCCGCTGCCGGCGCAACGCGTCGCGGTCCACAAGGCGCGACGGATGGGCCTCGGCATCACCGGGCTGGCCGACGCGCTGATCATGCTCGGCCTCCGCTACGGCAGCGAGCCCTCGCTTGCGTTCGCCAGCGAGACGATGCGCACGATCTGCCACACGGCCTATCGGCAGTCCATCGCCATTGCCGAGGAGAAGGGCTGCTTCCCGGACTTCGAGCGCGAGCGTTATCTGGAGGCACCGTTCATCCGAGGGCTGCCGACGGACATCCGCGACGGCGTCGCGCGGTGCGGCATACGCAACAGCCACCTGCTTGCCATCGCGCCGACCGGCACGATCAGCCTGCTTGCGGGGAACGTCTCAAGCGGGATCGAGCCGGTGTTCGCGCCTGACTATCAGCGCACCGTGCTGGATGCGAACGGCGAGCCGAGGCGCTTCCCGCTGACCGATTATGCTGTGCGGCTCTGGCGTGAGCAGTCCGGTCGGACCGATGGCATGCCGGATGCACTGGTGACCGCATTGCAGCTGCCGATCGAGGCGCATCTCGCCATGCAGGCCGCGCTGCAGGCCTTCGTCGACAACTCGATCTCGAAGACGATCAACGTGCCGGCCGAAACCAGCTTCGCCGACTTCGTGCCGCTCTACCGGCTGGCCTATGACAAGGGGCTGAAGGGCTGCACCACATTCCGGCCGACGGCAGCGACAGGCGCCGTGCTCGCCCCAATGTACGAACCAGACCTCGCGGGCTGCCGCGCCAGAGAATGCGAATAATCGAGCTATCCTGCGCCATGAGATCAGGCGATGCGACCGATCGTTCACTGCCAGCTGATCAACGGCCCGTTCGGCGATCCCGTTCTGTACGCGGAGGTCATGTTTGAGCGGCGCGCCTTGCTGTTCGACCTCGGTGATATCACCGTGCTGGCGCCACGGAAGCTGCTCCGCGTCAGTCATGTCCTCGTCAGTCATGCGCACATGGACCACTTCGCCGGCTTCGATCGCCTGCTGCGCCTGCTGCTTGGCCGTGACAAGACGATTGCCTTGTATGGTCCAGCCGGCTTCGTCGACAAGGTCGAGCACAAGCTGCACGCCTACACCTGGAACGTCATACGCAGCTACACTGGCAACCTGGTGTTCGACGTGTGTGAGGTCCATGGCGATGGGACACTGCGCCATGCGCGCTTTCAGTCATTCTGTGCGTTCCAGCGCGAGACCACGCCGGAGACCCGGCTGGAGGGCGACTTGCTGGCATCGTGCGGTGCGCTCACGGTGCGCTGTGCCGTACTGGATCACGGGACTCCCTGCCTCGGTTTCGCGCTGGAGGAGCCAGCGCATGTCAACATCTGGAAGACGAGGCTCGACGAGCTAGGCCTGGAGGTCGGTCCATGGTTGCGGGATCTGAAGCGCGCCGTCCTGGACGCTGCGCCGGCGACCCTTCCCATCCGTGTGTTGCAGCGTAACGAGCATGGCGTGACACCTGTGACGCTGCCGCTTGGTTCGCTGCGTGAGATTGCTCAGGTGGTTGCCGGGCAGAAGTTCGCCTATGTCGTCGACGTGCGGGATCACTCCGCGAATGCCGAGCGGATCGAGCGCTTGGCGTTCGGCGCCGACCTGCTGTTCATCGAATGCGCATTCCTCGAGTCGGATGCGGCGCATGCGTCTCGGAAGAATCATCTGACGGCATGGCAGGCCGGAATCCTGGCGCGCCGCGCGCAGGTGAAACGGCTTGTGCCATGCCACTTCTCCACGCGCTATACAGACCGCGGTGATGTCCTGTCGGAGGAAGCGCAACGTGCCTTTCGTCCACTGCGCGATGCGCGCGAGGTGGAAGCCCATGCCGATCAATGGCCGACTGGATAACGTCGCAGGAATGCGTCGACAATCGGCGACAGCGGCTCCGCCTGGTCCTCAGCGAACTCGTAGCGTGCTCGTACGACCGGCTTGCTGATCGATATCAGCGCCGCAAGATCGATCGGCGTCGCGGCCACGACCACCTCGGCTTCGGAGCTTTCGATCGTCCTGGCCATGGCGCGCAGTTGCGTCTCGCTGTAGCCAAGCGCCGGCAGCACCGTGCCGATATGCGGATATTCGGCAAACACCGACAACAGCTCCGGCGGCGCAGAGATGCGTGGATCGACCAGTTCGGCTGCACCAGCGGCCAGGGTGGCGACGGTGCCGGCGCCATATGGCATGCCGCCATGTGTCAGTGTCGGCCCATCCTCGATCACCAGCACGCGACGCCCACGCACCGCGGCCGGGTCGTCCAGCCGCACGGGCAGGTTCCCGCGGACGATGGTGGCATGCGGATTTATCGCACGTAAGCGCGCCGTCAGGGCAGCTACGTCGGATGGGGGCGCCGCGTCGGCCTTGTTCACCACCAGCACGTCCGCCATGCGGGCAACCGTCTCACCCGGGTGATGGGTCGCGACCTGATCCGGCCGCAGTGCGTCGGCGACACCGATGTGCAGATCGGGGTGGATGAACGGGAAGTCGTTGTTGCCGCCATCCCACACCAGGATGTCCGCCTCGGCCTCGGCTGCCTGCAGGACGCCCGCGTAGTCGACGCCGGCGAACACGACGTTGCCGCATGCAATGTGCGCCTCGTATTCCTCGCGCTCCTCGATGGTGCAGTGCGCGGCGTCCAGATCGGCCAGCGAGGCGAAGCGTTGCACGCGCTCCATGGTCAGGTTGCCGTACGGCATCGGATGGCGGATCACGGCGACGCGTCGGCCGCGGGTGCGCAGGTGCCCCGCCAGCCAGCGTGAGATCGGCGACTTGCCGCTACCGGTGCGCAGCCCGCTCACCGCGATGACCGGGTGCGACGCGGTGAGCATCGTGCGCTGCGGGCCGAGCAGCAGGAAGTCGGCGCCGGCGGCCAGCGCCCGGGACGCCAGGTGCATGACATGCGCGTGCGTCACGTCGCTATAGGCGAACACCACCTGATCCACACGCTCGTTGCGGCACAGTTCCTCCAGCCGGTCCTCGGAAATGATCGGTATTCCCGCGGGGTAGCGAGGGCCGGCCAAGCTCGCCGGATAGGTGCGATCCGCGATTCCGGGGATCTGGGTGGCGGTGAAGGCAACAACCATGCTCGCCGGGTCATCGCGATACGCCACATTGAAATTGTGGAAGTCCCGCCCCGCGGCGCCCAGAATCACGATACGCCAGATACGCTCGCCGCACGTGTCCGCCGCGCCGGATGCAAGTGGCTGCGAACGACGCGAAGGCCTGCCGCCGTCGTGCGGTACACCTGGGACCGGCTGTCCCTGGGTCGCGGTCAGCCTGGCCATATATCTTGTGGCACTAGCGAGCCGCGTTGAGCGGGATGACAGTGCTTGCCTGCGCGCCCTTCTCTCCCTCTTCCGGATCGATGACGTAGCGCACGCGGTCGCCAATCTTCAGCGTGTCGAAGCCGCCGCCAACGACGCTGTTGCGATGGACGTAGACCTCCTCGCCGGTGTCGGTCTCCAGGAAGCCATAGTCGCGCTCGGCAAACAGCCGGGCGATGCGGCCGATCGAGGGCGCTTCGTGCTGCTTCGTCTGGCCGTCGAGGCGGCGCATGTGATCCTGCAGACGGCGGCGTGCGGCATCGAACGCGTCGCGTATGGCGACGTGCAGATCCTCGTGGGCGTGGTCCTCGCCAGGCTCGCGGTTCGCCACGATCCTGCCGCCGGGAACCGCCAGGTCGACCCGCACGTGATAGATCTTGCCCTGCCGATGGTGGCGATGGGCGGCCTCCAGCATGACCCGGCAGGCAGTGACACGATTCGAGAACTGCCCGAGTTCCTCCGCCCGGCGCCGCACCTGGGCCTCGGCAGCCGGCGACGGTTCCATGCCGCGGAAAGAGATCTGGACGTCTGCGGTCATCTGCGCCTCCTGAATTGCTTCGCACCAAGCATAGCAGCGTAACGGCGGCCGGCCTTGATCTCGATCAAGGCGCCGCGGGTGCTCTATTGCGGCTCGACGCTCGGGTGCCGCGGCCGCGCAGCTCCTGTTCGAGGGAGAGGATGTCGAGCAGGTCGCGCGAGGATACGATGCCAAGCAATCGGCCGTGGCGGAGTACCATCAGCCGGCTTCGGCCAGTCCTGCGCATCTGCGTCAGGGCCGCAAACGCACTTGCCTCCGGCGACACGGCGTCGTCAGCGGAAAGCGGGCTCATGATCCGGCCCACCGGCACCGTCGGCCACAATGCCCGATCGACCGACGCGGCCTGTTGCGTCGCGACCGAGCCCACCACCACTCCATCGTCCACCACCGGGAACCAGCGGTGGTGATAGCGATAGACATTGTCGTCGATGAAGCTCTGCACCGACAGGCCGGACTGCACCGTGACCGGATCCGGGTTCATGACCCGCGCCACGGTTACGCCGCCCAGCAGCCGGCGCGCCAGCGTCTCGCCATAGCTTGAAGCGGCCGCACCGCGCAGGAACATGCCGATGAGAAAGCGCCACATGCCGCCGATGAAGTCGCCCTGCAGCACGCCGATCAGGCCGAGCACGATCAGGAAGATGCCAAACAGGTTTCCCGCGCCGGCGGCGATCCGGGTGGCCCAGTCCAGGTCGCCGCGCCAGGACCAGAGCGCGGCGCGAAAGATCCGGCCGCCGTCGAGCGGGAACGCCGGAACCAGATTGAACAGCGCCAGGACGAAATTGAGCAGTGCGAGATACCACAGCACGCCACCGACGGAGGCGGGGCCATTCCAAGCGACCATGAAGCTGAACAACAGGAACAGGATGGCCGCGAGCAACAGGCTCGCCGCCGGCCCCGCCGCGGCCATCAGCAACTCGTCCCGCGGTCGGCTGGGCTCGGTCGTCATCTCGGCGACCCCGCCGAAGATGAACAGCGTGATGCCGCGGATCGGCATGCCGTAGTGCCGCGCCACCAGGGAGTGAGCCGTCTCGTGGAACACGATTGACAGCAGCAGGCCCGCTGTCGCGGCGGCGGCCATCAGCCAATAGGTGGCGGTGCTGAGGCCAGGCGTGAGGTCCGGGAATACCGAGCCGGCGAGCGTCCAGCCGATCAATACCGCAAGCAGCAGCCACGAGGCGTCAACGTTGACCTCGAAGCCGAACAGCGAGAACAGCCGGACGCGATGGAGAAATATGGCGCACCTCCGACGGATGAATCCTGCGATGCGTCACTTGCGTCGCAGGCTGAGTATGTAGGCCGTGAGATCGTCGATCTCGTCCCGGCTCAGATGCAGATCGGGCATCCTTTCGTGCGGTGTCTGCAGGAAGGCCCGCAGGCTCAGCGGCGTCGTCGACTTCATGCGCGCGATGGCGGCGAATGTCGGTGCGCCGTTGCTGGCACCGCGCTGCGTCGTCGGAGTGACGACGTGGCATGTGCTGCACCAGGTCTCTGCCAGATGTCGGCCAGCGGCGGCGTCGCCGATCTCCTGGGCGGCCAGGCGGGAAAAGGAGCCAGCCAGCAGGATGACGCCCAGCCATGACATCGCGACGAACCTGGTTCGGCGTCTGGTACTCTCGCTCATCGGTGCATCGCTCCTGGCTGGGCTGCCAGCTTGGCGAAGCGCGGCCCGGAGGCATTGATCTCGATCAATGAGGCTCGCGATTGCTCACCTTAGAGTTCTGCCGGTCCAGAAACGGAGAAAGGAGACCGATCGTGTCCGAGCCGGCCGGTCGTGCCCTTCTAGCGGACCTCTATCCACGGATCGTCAAGTCGCGCGAGGCGCTGGGCGTGCCACCCAACCTGTCCGACTACGAGCGGATCCGCGGCCAGTTCACCTGGGAAGCGGCGCGCGCCCTGCTGGATGGCCTGCCTGGTAGTCGCGGACTGAATATCGCGCACGAAGCTGTCGACCGCCACGCAGACGGACCGCGCGCGGAGCGTGACGCGCTGCGCTGGATCGGGCGGTCCGGCGACCGTCGCATCCTGACCTTTCGTGACCTGAAGGCGGCGACCAACCGGTTTGCCAACGCGCTGCGCGGCCTCGGCGTCCGGGAAGGCGACAAAGTGTTCGTGCTGGCAGGCCGAATCCCCGAACTCTATATCGCGGTGCTCGGCGCGCTGAAGGCGAAATGCGTCGTCTCGCCGCTGTTCTCCGCCTTCGGGCCGGAACCGATCGCGACGCGGCTGGCGATCGGCGAGGGCCGCGTTCTGGTGACCACCGAAGCGCTGTACCGCCGCAAGGTCGCATCGATCCGCTCCCAGCTTCCGACTCTCGAACATGTCATCCTGGTGTCCGAGGAGAATCAGGCATCGGCCGACTTACCAGGCACGCTCGACTGGCGGCATCTGGTCGAGACGCACAGCCCTGATTTCGTCATTCCGCCGACCAACCCCGACGATCGCGCCTTGCTGCACTTCACCAGCGGCACGACGGGGCGGCCGAAGGGTGCGATCCATGTGCATGAAGCGGTGGTGACGCATCACGTCACGGGCGTCTACGCGCTCGATCTGCATGACGACGACATCTTCTGGTGCACGGCCGATCCTGGCTGGATCACCGGGACGAGCTACGGCATCATCGCGCCGCTGACCAACGGCGTGACCAGTGTGGTCGCCGAGGCGGAGTTCGACGCCGAGACTTGGTACGGCATCCTGCAGCGGGAACGCGTCACGGTCTGGTACACCGCACCGACCGCGATCCGCATGATGATGAAGCTCGGCGTCGACGCAGTGCGTGGCTTCAACCTTTCCTCGCTGCGTTTCCTGGCCAGTGTCGGCGAGCCGCTGAACCCGGAGGCGGTGGTGTGGGGACAGCAGGCGTTCGGCCAACCGTTCCACGACAACTGGTGGCAGACCGAGACCGGCGGGATCATGATCGCCAACTTCGCGTCGATGGACGTGAAGCCCGGCTCGATGGGACGGCCGCTGCCAGGCATCGAAGCGGCGATCGTCCAGCGCAATGCCGACGGCAGCGTTACACCGATCGAACAGCCGATGGTCGAGGGCGAACTCGCGCTCAAGGCGGGATGGCCATCGATGATGCGCGGCTACCTGCATGAGGAGGAGCGCTATCGCAAATGCTTCGTCGGGCCGTGGTACCTGACTGGCGACCTCGCGATGCGCGATGCCGACGGATACTACTGGTTCGTCGGGCGCGCCGATGACGTGATCAAGTCCTCCGGCCATCTGATCGGGCCGTTCGAGGTCGAGAGTGCGCTGATGGAGCACCCCGCCGTTGCCGAGGCGGGCGTGATCGGCAAACCCGATCCGATGGCAGGCGAGATCGTCAAGGCATTTGTCGCGCTGAACCCGGGCTTCTTGCCGTCCGAGGCACTGCGACGCGAACTGCTTGGCCATGCCCGCAAGCGGCTCGGTGCCGTGGTGGCCCCGAAGGAGATCGACTTCAGCCCTGGCCTGCCGCGCACGCGCAGCGGCAAGATCATGCGCCGCTTGCTCAAGGCGCGCGAACTCGGCCTGCCGGAGGGTGATCTCTCTATGCTGGAAGGCGACGTGCGATGAATGACAAGGTGCATCTCGACCACGCGCATGTGCGCCACCTGCTGACGGCCATGCTGCGCATCCGCCGGTTCGAGGAGAAGTGCTTCGAACTCTATCAGAGCGAGAAGATTCGCGGCTTCATGCATCTCTACGACGGCGAGGAGGCGGTTTCGGTCGGCGTGATCGAGGCGTTGCAGTCGCAGGACGCCATTGTCGCCACCTATCGCGAACACGGTCAGGCGCTGGCGCGCGGCATCGGCATGAATGTGCTGATGGCCGAGCTCTACGGCAAGCAGGAGGGCTGTTGCCGCGGTCGCGGCGGCTCGATGCACGTGTTTGATCGCGCAACGCGCTTCTATGGCGGCAACGCCATCGTGGGCGGCGGCCTGCCGCTCGCCGTCGGCACCGCTTTGGGCGACAAGATGCTGGGACGCGGTGCGGTCACGGCCTGCTTCTTCGGCGATGGCGCGGTGGATGAAGGCTCGTTTCACGAAAGCATGAACCTGGCTTCGCTGTGGCAACTGCCGGTGCTGTTCGTGTGCGAGAACAATCTCTACGCGATGGGCATGGCGCTGGCACGCGCCGAGGCGGAGACGGATATCGCACGCAAGGCCGCCGGCTATCGCGTGGCGAGCGAAGCAGTGGATGGCATGGACGTCGTCGCCGTCGAGGTTGCGGCGCGACGCGCGATTGCAGAAATCCGCAGGACGAACGCGCCCTATCTGTTGGAGTGCCGCACCTATCGGTTCCGCGCGCATTCGATGTTCGACGCGCAGCTCTATCGTACTAAGCAGGAGATCGAGACTTGGCGCAAGAAGGACCCGATCCGGCAGCTACAATCGTGGCTGGAGCAGACCGGACTGCTGCATGCCGATGAGATAACCAGGATCGAGGCCGACATCGCCACCGAGATCGACGCGGCTGTTGCCTTTGCCGAGGCCGGCACTTGGGAGCCCGTCGAGGAGCTGGAACACTTCGTTATCATGGATCGGGTGCCGCAATGAGTGCCGCAGCGAGCATGCCCGCGCCGCAACGCATGACCTACCGCGAGGCGTGCAAGCAGGCGATCCGTGCGGCAATCCTCGCCGATCCGCGCGTGTTCCTGATGGGCGAGGATGTGGCGCGCTATGGCGGCTGCTACGCCGTGACCAAGGGTCTGGCGGACGAGTTGGGCGAAGAGAAGATTCGCGACACGCCGCTGTCCGAGGCCGGCTATGTCGGCGCCGGGATCGGTGCGGCGATCGCGGGCATGCGCCCGATTGTCGAGATCATGACAGTGAACTTCAGCCTTCTGGCGCTGGACCAGATCGTCAACAGCGCCGCGACCATCCCGCACATGTCGGGGGGCCAATTTGCCGTACCGCTGGTGATCCGCATGGCAACCGGCGCCGGGCGGCAGCTTGCCGCGCAGCATTCGCACAGCCTGGAGGGCTGGTACGCGCACATCCCGGGGCTCAAGGTGCTGGCACCGGCGACGATTGAGGATGCGCGGTACATGCTGCAACCGGCGCTCGACGATCCGAACCCGGTGCTGATCTTCGAGCACGTCATGCTGTATAACCGCGAGGACGAACTCGATCCGAACCTCACCGGCGTGGACATCGTCTCGGCAAAGATCCGCCGGCCGGGACGCGACGTCACGCTGGTGACCTATGGCGGCACGCTGTTCAAGACGCTCGATGCGGCGGAGACCTTGCACCAGGAGGGGATCGAGGCGGAGGTGATCGACCTGCGCGTGCTGCGTCCGCTCGACATGACGACGGTGCTCGGCTCGGTGGCGCGCACGCGGCGGGTGGTCATCGTCGATGAGGGCTGGAAGTCGGGCTCGCTGTCGGCCGAGATCGCCGCCCGAATCGCCGAGCAGGCTTTCTTCGAACTCGACGCGCCGATCCGCCGCGTCTGCTCGCGCGAGGTGCCGATCCCCTACGCCGCGCATCTCGAGCAGGCGGCGCTGCCGCAGGCACCTGCCATCGTCGCCGCGGCGCGGGGATTGGTGAAAGGCGGATGATCGACTTCCGCATGCCCTCGCTCGGTGCCGACATGGAGGCCGGCACGCTCGTCGAATGGCTGGTGAAGCCCGGCGCCAAGGTGAAGCGCGGCGACGTCGTGGCCGTGGTGGAAACGCAGAAGGGCGCAATCGAGATCGAGATCTTCAACGATGGCGTGGTGTCCGATCTCATGGTGCCGGTGGGTGGACGCGTTCCGGTCGGCACGGTTCTTGCGAGGGTCGATGGCGTAACGACCGCCGCGGTGCCAGCAGCCCCGCTGCCGCCCCTGCCTGCACCTGCGGTTGCTGTCGCAGCGCCGCCGCCGGCGGTCGTGCCGATCCCTGCGGCCACGCCGGGTCGCCAACGCATTTCACCGGCAGCGCGTCGCATCGCCGCCGAACGAGGCATCGAGATCGAGCGACTCACGGGAACCGGGCCAGGTGGCGTGATCACCGTGGCGGACGTCGAAGCGGCGAAGCCTGCGCCGCCCGGCGGCGAGGTGACGCGGCGGCGCGCTGGCTTCGATCCCGCGGCAATGCGCCAGGCCATCGCCGCCGCGATGAGCCGGTCGAAGCGGGAAATCCCGCATTACTACCTGAGCCAGACCGTGGAGGTCTCCGCCGCGCTGGCGCGGCTGGAACGGCTCAACAGCGAACGGCCGCCGCCCGAGCGCGTGCTGCCGGCGGCGCTCTTTCTGCGCGCGATCGCGTTGGCGGTGGTGAAGACACCGGAGCTGAACGGGTTCTGGGAGGAAGGGCGGTTCCGCCCGGGCGACGGCGTGCATATCGGCTGGGCGATCGCGCTGCGTGGCGGCGGGCTGGTGGCGCCGGCGATCCGCGACGCCGATCGACGCTCGCTCGATGAGGTGATGGCGGCGATGCGCGACCTCGTCCTGCGGGCGCGCAGCTCGGGTCTGCGCAGCTCCGAGTTGAGCGATCCCACGATCACAGTGACGAGCCTCGGCGATCGGGGGGCAGAGACCGTGTTGCCGATCATCTACCCGCCACAGGTGGCGATGATCGGTATCGGCCGGATCGTCACGCGTCCCTGGGTGGTGGATGGCGCGATCGGACCGCGTCCGGTTGTCACGATGACATTGGCCGGCGATCACCGGGCGAGCGACGGCCATCGTGGTGGTCTGTTGCTGGCCGAGATCGATCGTCTGTTGCAGGAGGCGGAGACGCTATGAACGAAACGGAGGCGAGGAGCCTGGTGCTCGACGTGCTGTCCGGCATCGCGCCCGAAGCCGATTTCGCCGCACTGCGCGGGAAAGCACAACTGCGCGACGAGCTCGATCTCGATTCGATGGATTTTCTCAACTTCATCGCCGCGCTGCACGAGCGCACCAGAATCGACATTCCCGAGGCCGATTACCCGAAGCTGTCCACATTGGATGGCGCCGTCACCTATCTCAACCGCTGAATGGCGGGACGGAGCGCACCATGGATGTCGTCAATCTGCGCAACTACGAACATCTCAGTCCGTTCGAGATCAAGGACGAGCTGATCAGGCTCGCTCACACGTCGGGGCAGACGTCGGCGCGCATGTTTCTCAACGCCGGTCGCGGCAATCCGAACTGGCTTGCGACGCGGGCGCGCGAGATCTTCTTTTTGCTGGGCCAGTTCGCCATCGGCGAGTCGATGCGCGTGATGGCGCATCCGGCCGGCATCGGCGGAATGCCTCGCGCTGCCGGCATCGCGGATCGGCTGGAGGCGTGGCTTACCGGGCAAGCCGGGACAGACGTTGCGGAAGCTACCCGCCGGCTCGTGCGCTACGCGGTGGAGAAATTCGCATTCCAACCCGATGCGTTCGTCCACGAGCTGATTGATGCGATCATCGGCGACAACTACCCGGTACCAGACCGGATGCTCGTCCACGCCGAGCAGGTGGTGCATGAGTACCTGGCACAGGCGATGTGCGGCATGCCGCGGCCGCCGGGTCGGTTCGATCTGTTCGCGGTCGAGGGCGGCACGGCGGCGATCTGCTATATATTCCGCTCGCTCAAGGCCAACCGCCTGCTGCGGCCCGGCGATCGCATCGCGCTCGGCACGCCGATTTTCACGCCGTATCTGGAGATGCCCGAACTCGAGGACTACGGCCTCGAGCCGGTTTACGTAAACGCTCCACAGGAGAACGGCTTCCAGTTCACCGATGCCGAACTGGCCAAGCTCGCAGACCCGCGGGTCAAGGCATTCTTCCTGGTGAACCCAGGAAATCCGACCTCCGTTGCGATTAGCCCGGAGGTGCGGAGCAAGATCGCCGACCTGGTGCGGACCATGCGGCCCGACCTGATGCTATTGACCGACGACGTCTACGCCACGTTCGTCGACGATTTCCGTTCGTTGCTGGGCGAGCTGCCGCATAACACGATCGGGGTCTATTCGTATTCGAAGTATTTCGGCTGCACGGGGTGGCGGCTCGGCGTCATCGCCATCCACCAGGACAATGTGTTCGACCAGAAAATCGTCGAGCTGCCGGAGCCAGAGCGTCAGGCGCTCGATCGGCGCTATGGCATGCTGGCGCTTGAGCCACGCAGGATCAAATTCATCGATCGTCTCGTGGCCGACAGCCGGGACGTGGCGCTGAACCACACCGCCGGATTGTCGCCGCCGCAACAGGCCATGATGACGCTGTTTTCCCTCGTGGAACTGGCCGACCGCGAGCAGGCCTACCGGCAGGCGTGCATCGCGATCCTGCGTCGGCGGGTGGCGGCGCTGCTCGATGGTCTGGGGCTGGAGGCGAAGCCCGGCCCGTTGTTCGACAACTACTATGGCCTGATCGACCTGGAATTCTGGTTGCGCAAGCACCTTGGCGACGAGGTGGTCGGGTTCATCAAACAGAACGTCCATCCGCTCGACATCGTGTTTCGCCTGGCCCGCGACCACGGCATAGTGCTGCTCAACGGTGGCGGCTTCCATGCGCCTGACTGGTCGGTCCGGGTGTCGTTCGCGAACCTGGAGGATGATGTCTACGACGACATCGGCCGCGCGGTTCGCGCAATCGCCCAGGACTACGTGCGGGCATACCGGTCCGCGCAACAGGCGGGTGGGACACCGCCCGTGCCCGAGGACGCATGGCCGAAGGAGCCGATACCATGACCGACGACCTGGAGGTGCTCGATGCGGTTCGCAGCGCACTGCACAGCGAGCCGCGTGTCCATGCCACCGATGGACCGATCCGCCTCGCCTTCGCCAACGGCGAACTGACGATGGAAGGCGAGGTCGATCACATTGCTGGCAAGAAATTGGCACTGGAGGCGGCAGCCCGGGTGCCGGGGGTGAGCATTATCATCGACCGCCTGCACGTGCGGCCCGCGACGCCAATGGGCGACGGCGACATCCGCGACAAGGTGCGCGACGCATTGCTGGAAGAGATCGCGCTCGCCTCATGCACCATCCGCGTGTGGGTCAAGGGACAACTGGAGACGGCACGGGAACCGCCGGATGCCACCGACACGATCGACGTCAGGGTCGAGGATGGGATCGTCACGTTGGACGGCGACGTGGCCGGACCTGGGCAGAAGCGCATCGCCGGCGTGCTCGCCTGGTGGGTGCCGGGCAGCCGCGACGTGATCAACGGAATCGGTGTCACGCCGCCAGAGCAGGACAGCGAAGCCGCAGTCACCGATGCCGTGCTGCAGGTGCTGGAAAAGGACCCCTTCGTCGACGCGGAGAGCATTCGGGTGCATACGCGACGGGCGGTGGTGACGCTGGACGGCACCGTCCCGCGCGAAGCCGAACGCAAGCTTGCCGAGGACGACGCCTGGTACGTCTTTGATGTCGACAAGGTGATCAACCGGCTTACCGTACGAGCATAGAGTTCGGGTCGGCTCCGTGAATCTCGCCCATCGGCCGTACTCCTGCCGTCATGGCCGGGCTTGTCCCGGCCATCCGTCGCGGCACCGACGCTGGTACGGATGGCCGGGACAAGCCCGGCCATGACGGTGTGCGTCAGCCCCAGCGCCGATAGCCCGCCGCTTGCTTGACCCGCAGGTCGGCCAATGCGGTTGCGGCGGCTCGCGGCATGCTCTTGGTTCTGGCGGCTTCTTCGAGTACGCGGCGCGTATTGCGGCCGATCTTCTCCGCGATCGCGGAGAATGCTGCAGCCTCGGTGCCGCCGTGATACTCCACCGCGGCACAGATCACCCCGCCGGCATTGGCGATGAAGTCCGGCAGGACGAGGATGCCATGCGCATGCAGCATCGCCTCCGCCTCCTCGGTCGCGGGAATATTGGCGCCCTGCGCGACAAGCTTCGTCTGCAGGCGTGCGACATTGTCGGCGCGCAGGACGTCTGGCCGCGCGCTGGGGATCCAGATGTCACACTTCACGTCGATGATTGCGTCGGGGTCCCGCTTCTCGCCAGCCGGATACTCGCCGAGCGGCCGTCCGGCCAGCTTGTGCCGCGAGAGGTCGGCGACATCGAGGCCCGCCGGATCATACAGCGTAGCGCTGGTGTCCGCGGCGGCGACGAGAACCGCCCCCTTGTCGGCCAGGAACCGCGCGGCATGGCGGCCAACCGCGCCGAAGCCCTGCACGGCGACGCGGGCGCCTTGCAGCGACAGGCCGCAATGCGGCAAGGCGGCCTCGATCGCGGCAACGAGGCCGAAGCCGGTCGCGCCGATCTCGTCCAGCGGGATGCCGCCAAGCACGGGAGGCAGGCCAACCGCGCGGCCGATCTCATCGCGCACCCAGGCCATGCAACGCTCGTCCGTCCCCATGTCGGGGCCGGGGATGTAATCGACCAGATCGCGGATGGCACAAGCAAAGGCGCGGATCACCCGCTCCTTGTCTGCCGCCGGCATGTGTGGATTGCCGAAGATCACCGACTTGCCGCCACCATGCGGCAGTCCCGCAGCGGCGTTTTTCAACGTCATCGCGCGCGCCAGGCGGGCACATTCCTCGACGGTGACGTCCGGCGCCATGCGCACGCCACCGATCGCCGGGCCGCAGGCAAGGTTGTCGATCACCACGATGGCCTTCAGCCCGACGCCTGGCACGTGGATATGCACGATCTTTGCCGGGCCAAGCGGATCGGCGAAGCGGAACATGTTTTCCATGGTGCGGAATCCTTTCGGCAGCGGGCGTTATGACGCGCTCTCGAGCGCTGCCTTGACGGCGGCGAGAAAGCGCGCCGCCTCGCCACCCGAGACAGCGCGATGATCGAAGGTAAGTGACAGCGGCAGCATCCGTCTTGCGACAAACGTGCCGTCAACGACCATGACGCGCGGATTGATACGGCCGACACCAAGGATGGCGACTTGCGGCGGCACCACGACGAGCGCGGCGAACTGCCCACCCAGCGTGCCGAAGTTCGACAGACTGATGGTGGCACCCCGCAACGCGTCGGGCGCGATGCGCCGTGTTCTCGCCGCCGTCTTGAGCCGTGCCAGCTCGTCGCTTATCGCCGCGAGGTCAAGCCGCTCCGCGTTGCGCAGCACGGGGACGATGAGACCGTCTTCCGTGTCGATGGCAACGCCGATATGGACCTCCGCATTCAGCCGGCGTGCCACAGTGGCGCCGTCATAGGCTACATTCAGCGCTGGCTCCGCTTTGCAGGCGGCGGCGAGTGCCGCGATCAGCCGCGCGGTCACCGGCGTTTCCGCCGGCCAGGCCTCGATGTCGGCCTCGTCGGTCACGGTGGCCGGCACGATCGCTCTACCCGCCTCTGCCATGCGCAGGGCCATCGCGCGGCGAATGCCTCTGAGTGGCTCCGCGCCGGCTTGCGAACCGCCGGTGCGTTCCACATCGGCGCGGGTGATTTCGCCCTGCGGACCACTGCCGGTCACCGTCGCGAGATCGACGCCGAGCGAGGCTGCCAGGGCGCGCACCGCCGGCGCCGCCCGCGGCCGTGCGGTGGGCTTGGCGGCCTGCACCGGCGCCGCTTCCACCAGCTCGCCGACCACGGCGCCGGTGTCGTGTCCAGCGTCGTCGCCAAATGCGACGAGCGGCGCGCCGATTGGTAGACGCGCGTGCGGGGCGGCAAGCAACTTGGCAATCCGCCCGGACCGTGGCGAGGGAATTTCGACCACTGCCTTGTCCGTTTCCACTGAGACAAGCGGCTGATCGGCCACGACATGGTCGCCCTCCGCCACGTGCCAGGCGACGATCTCGGCTTCCTGCAGGCCTTCACCGAGATCCGGCAGCACGAAGATCCGTTCGGGCTCGGTTGGCATGCCGACCTCCTGTCACCCGTGACGCAAGGTTCGCCGCACGGCGGCGAGGATGCGATCGACGCTCGGCAGGTAATGCTGCTCCAGGCGCGCCAACGGAACGATGGTGTCGTAGCCCGTCACCCGCTCGACCGGCGCGAGCAGCGACAACAGGCCGGGACCGGCAAGCTGCGCGGCGATCTCGGCTCCGAAGCCGCCGGTCAGCGGCGCCTCGTGGCAGATCACGCAGCGTCCGGTCTTGGCAACCGACGCCAGGATGGTCTCCGCGTCCAGCGGCACCAGGGTGGCGACATCGATCACCTCGGCCTCGATGCCCTCGGCCGCAAGGCGCTCCGCCGCCGCCAACATCTCGCGCATCACCGCACTCCAGCCGACCAGCGTGACGTCGCCGCCTTCGCGCAGCGTGAAGCAGCGGTCGAGCGGCAGCGCCTTGCCGTCGTCCGCCAGCGGCTCCCGAAAGGCACGGTAGAGCCTCGTGGGTTCGAGAAAGACGACCGGATCGGGGTCGCGGATAGCGGCAAGCAGCAGGCCATAGGCACGCTGCGGCGAGGACGGGATCACGATGCGCAGGCCGGGAATGTTGGTAAAGCAGGCCTCGCCGCTCTCGGAGTGGTGCTCGGGCGCGCGGATGCCGGCGCCGCAGGGTGTCCGCAGCACCATCGGACAGGTGAGCCGGCCGCGTGTCCGCGTGCGCAGGCGCGCGGCGTGATTCAGCAACTGGTCGATCGTGGCATAGGCAAAGCCCATGAACTGGATTTCCGCTACCGGCCGGAAGCCTTGCGCGGCGAGGCCGATGGAAACTCCGGCAATCGCCACCTCGGCGAGCGGCGTGTCGAGGACGCGCTCGGGCCCGAAGCGGGCCAGCAGCCCATCGGTGGCGCGGAACACGCCGCCGTCCTTGCCGACGTCCGCGCCGAGGATGAGGACACGCGGGTCATCCTGCATCGCTCGGGCGAGCGCGAGGTTGATCGCCTCGACCAGGGTTGCATCAGCCATCGCCGGCCTCGCTCCCGATGGCTTGCGCCCGCTGGCTGGTGAGCGAGGCGGGAAGCTCGGCAAACAGATGATCGAACATCGCCGAGATCGGCTGCGGCGGCGTGGCGAGATACGCCTCGGCAGCCCGGTCGATCTCGGTTGTCGCGCTGGCGAGCGCGTGTTCCTCGGCATCGCGGCTCCAGGCGCCTTGTGAGACGAGATATTGGCGCAGACGTGCGACCGGCTCGCTGTGCCAATGCAGGCTGACCTCCGCATCATCGCGATAGCGTCGCGCGTCGTCGGCGGTCGTGTGGTCGCTGAGGCGGTAGGTCAGCGCTTCGATCAAGCTGGCGCCATTGCCTGCGCGTGCACGTTCGAGGGCACGTGCGACCCGCTCGCGCACCGCGATCACGTCGTTGCCATCGACCTGCTCGCCTGGGATGCCGACGGCGACTGCCTTCTGGGCGAGAGTCTCGGCTGCGCTCTGCGCCGCACGGGGGGCCGAGATGGCCCATTGGTTGTTGCTGATCAACACGACGAGTGGCAGCCGCCAGACGCCCGCGAAGTTCAGCGCCTCGTAGAAGTCGCCCTTCGAGGTCGCACCGTCGCCGATGATGCACAGCACGGCGCGGGACTGCTGTCGCAATTTCAGCGCAAGCGCCACGCCGGCCGCGTGCGGCACGTGGCTTGCGACCGGCACCGAGATGGGAAAGTCATCGCGCGGGCCGGCGAAGTCGCTGCCGCGCTCGTCGCCGCCCCAATACAGGAACAGCTCGACTGGGGTGACGCCACGCCAGAGCTGCGCCGCCTGGTCACGAAACGACGGAATCAGTACGTCGTTTGTCGCCATCGCGCTGGCCGCACCGACACCCACCGCCTCCTGGCCAAGCGACGAGGCGAAGGTGCCGAGCCGGCCGGTGCGCTGGAACGCCACAGCCTTGGCATCGAAGGTGCGGGTCAGGACCATGGCACGATAGAGCGGCACAAGATCGGCGGGATTCGCCGCGAACGCCGGCAACGGGCCTAGCGGGTTGCCGTCCGGATCGAGGTACCGGGTGAATTCGATGCTGAACTGGGCGACACGATCGGTGGGCATGCGCTGATCCCCAATCTGCCAGCAAGCTAAGCAGAGTCCGCCGGGTTGCGCCACGAATGACCCAGGCGAGTCGCCTGCGCCCCACCGTCATGGCCGTCCCCGGATCAAGTCCGGGGACGGCCATGACGTTGAAAGAATGACCATCTGTGGGGCAACCAAGCGAATCTTGCTTAGGTCACGCCGCACTTCCTTGTCATTGAGCTGGATCAACGATCCGCCATCGGGCAGCGCCGCTTGACCCACGTCAATGCCGGCCGCTGCATGCGGTCGTAAGTAAACACCGGTTCGGTTCTTCCCCACGGCTCTGGAGGTTAGGCAATGCGACTGATCCATGAAGTGATCGAGGATCTGCGGGGTCTGCCCGACGAGGAGGTGACCCCAATGGGTGCCGCGCTTGAAGAGCTACTCGGCGGCGAACGAGGCTCACTGCCGGAGCTGGCGGACCGGTTCACCGAGGCTGGGCTCGGCCACATCATGGCCTCCTGGATCGGCCATGGGCCGAACCTGCCCATCAGCACACGCGACCTGCGGCGCATCCTCGGCCAGGAACGCGTGGAGGATCTGGCCACGCTGGCCGGCCTGACGTCGGGCGATTTTCTCGTGCACCTGGCACGCCTGCTGCCCGCCGCGATTCACCGCATGACGCCGGAAGGCGAGATGGAAACCCCGGTCGGATCCCGCAGACCGCCCGGGAGCAGGGGGACATAAGATGTTGCACGAGCTTGAGGCGCTTGAGGCGGGGCACATCGCCGATCTGGCATTGGATGCGCGCAAGGTCCGCGACCGGCTGCTGGAGAAGGTCGCGGACGCGGATCTGGGCGAGCCGCCGCCAGCACGCGGCGAGCACAATCCCAGCGGCAGCGTCGTGCTGAACGGCGTGCTGGCCGCTGAGCCGGAGTTCGTCGCGCTACGCGAGGCGATTGCTGCGCTGCCGCGCGACATACGCGAAAAGCTCTGGGTGGTGACGCAGATCGGCCGCGGAGATCTTGCGATTCTGGGCTGGGACGAGGCTATTGGTGCGGCATCGGCGCTGACGGACGACGACATCGTGGCGAACCTGCTGGAAGAGCCCGATTTGCACAATTACCTGCGCAAGGGCCTCTACGCGCTCGGCGCAGCGACACTGCCGGGCGATGCGGGGTGAGGCGCCCTCGATGCAGCAGTCTGGCTGGCGGGAACCCGGCGCGTCTGAGCGTGAACTGAGCCGCGGAAGTCTCTCGGGGCGAAGCAATGGTTGGATCGCCGAGCGGCTGCGTCAGGCGGCGAGCCTGCTCGCGGCGCAGGGTGCCAATCCATTTCGCATCTCCGCCTATCGTCGTGCCAGCGACGCGATCGAAGGCCTGGACACAGACCTGCGGGACGTGGCGGAAGCCGGCGGTCACGCGGCGCTGGAAGCGATCCCAGGTGTTGGACCATCGATTGCTGGTGCCGTCGCGGAAATGCTGGCAACCGGACGATGGGGCTTTCTCGAGCGGCTGAAGGGTGCCGCCGATCCGGAAGCCCTGTTCGGTTCGATTCCAGGCATCGGGCCGGCGCTGGC
This sequence comes from Acetobacteraceae bacterium, assembly GCA_041487355.1. GTDB lineage: Bacteria > Pseudomonadota > Alphaproteobacteria > Acetobacterales > Acetobacteraceae > JAMXLO01. The sequence goes on from JBGPND010000037.1 coordinate 21,023, forward strand.
CCACAAAATCCAGGAGACTCTGCATCTCGATTCACTGGAGGCGCTGGAAACCGCCGCCCATGACGGACGCCTGCGCCAGGTGCCTGGCTTCGGCGCGCGGCGCGCGGCCATGGTTCGCAGCGCCCTTGCCGAGTTGCTCGCCCGGATCAGGCCGCCCGTTCCGCGCGTCGCGGACGAGCCAGATGTCGGCCTGCTGCTCGACGTCGATCGCGAGTACCGCGAGAAAGCCGCGCGTGGCACATTGCACAAGATCGCGCCGAAACGCTTCAACCCGAGCGGCGAGGCGTGGCTACCCGTGCTGCATACGCTGCGCGGGCCCTGGCACTTCACCGCACTCTATTCCAACACCGCGCGTGCGCATCAGCTCGGACGCACTGGCGATTGGGTTGTCATTTATTTCCATCGCGACGCCTGGCCAGAGGGCCGGCGAACCATTGTGACCGAGACCCAGGGACAGGCGCGCGGTCGCCGCGTCGTGCGCGGGCGCGAAGCTGAATGCCAAGTGCCGCGTCGCGCCCCCCTGCCGGAAGTTGAGCGATCCGACGGGTTGAGCGCGACCACAAGTGTCGGCTCGTCGACCTGATCTGACGCTGCCGAACGTTGATTCGGATCAAGGCAAGGTCGCGATGTCCACGCGGGGCGCATAGTCAGGCCAAGGTTGATCCATATCAAGGCAGAAGCAGCGCCGATGTGCTGAAGTTTGACTAATTTCAGGTCTGCGTCCGCCAGGAGCGATGGGATCCGCGATTGCCCGTCGCGATCCGCGGCGACGTCCGCGTCGAAGACCGAGGCTTGCATTGGATCGGGACAACGTTGAACGAGAGGTGAGTGATGCCCGACGACATGACACTGCAGGCAATGGTGATGGACGAACTCGCGTGGACGCCGAACGTCGATGCCGCGCATATCGGCGTCGCGGCGCGAAACGGTGTGGTCACGTTGAGCGGCATCGTCAGCAGCCTCGTTGAGAAGGTTGCCGCCGAGCAGGCCGCCCGGCGGGTCAAAGGCGTGCAAGGAGTCGCGCAGGAGATCGTGGTCCGGCCGCCTTCGGCACCTACGCACGCGGATGAGGAGATCGCCGAGCGCGCGCTCAACATCCTCAACTGGGATCTCGAGGTGCCCGACGAGCAGATCCAGGTGAAGGTCGAGAACGGTGTCGTGACGCTCACGGGCATCGTCACGCATCAGTTTCAGAAGCAAGCCGTCGAGCGTGACGTCAGAAAGTTGGGTGGCGTGACCGACATCGTCAATCTAATCGAGGTACGGCCGAGTGCCGATCAGCCCACTGACCCGGGCGCAGTGCACGACAAGATCGAGAACGCGCTCCGCCGCAGCGCTGAATTGGAGGCGTCGCACATCGACGTCGAGGTAAGCGGCAGCAAGGTTACCCTGCGGGGCAAGGTGAAAACCTGGTGGGAACGCAGCGTTGCCGAGAGCGCTGCCTGGTCGGCCCCAGGTGTGACCCAGGTCGATGACCAGCTCAGCATCGGGAGTTGAGCGCATGGATGTCATGCAGACGATCTACCACCGGCGCGCGGTGCGCAGCTTCACGGCGGCGCCGGTCACGACGGAGGTGTTGCGTACGCTGATCGACGCTGCGATCCAGGCGCCGAGCGCGATCAACCTGCAGCCATGGCGGTTCGCCGTCGCACACCGACGGGAAACCTTGCGACGGATTGCCGAAGCCGCGAAGGATCATCTGTTGTCTCTCATGCAACCCGGATCGCCGTTCCTCCGCTTTCGCGGCATGCTTGACGACCCGGCCTGCGACATACTGCACGGCGCACCCGCGCTGGTGGTGATCTGCGCATCTTCGGCAGTACAGCAGGCGGCTGAGGATTGCGCTTTGGCCGCACAGAACCTGATGCTCGCGGCACATGCGCGCGGCTTGGGCACGTGTTGCATCGGTCTGGCGCGTCCCTGGCTGAACCAGCCGGAGGGCAAGCGTCTGCTCGGCATTCCCACCGAGTGCGTGCCGATTGTTCCGCTCATTGTCGGAGACCCAGCGGCCGTGCCGCCTGCGCCAGGGCGTCATGCTCCCCACATCGACTGGATCGACGGGCCAGATTGAGGCGCGTCATTTCACGTCAAGGTGATGGCGATGACCGAAGGACAGGCAGTCCAATTCCCGCACGGTGCCGATATTGGCGTGCGAGGCACGGGCACCACGCGCGCGGCTGCTTTCGCGCAGGCTGCCGCGGCGCTTGCCGCTGCGATCGTCGAGCCGGAGATCGTGTCGCCAACCGAAGTCGTCTCGATCACCTGCGCGGCGCCGGACGACAGGCTGCTGCTCTACGACTGGCTGAACGCGGTGATCTACGAAATGGCGGTGCGGCGGATGGTGTTCGGTCGCTTCGAAGTGTCGCTGCAGGGGCAAAGGCTGGAGGGACGCGCTTGGGGCGAGGCGATCGATCCGGCGCGCCATGAACCGGCAGTGGAACCCAAGGGCGCGACCATGACCGGCCTGAAGGTCGAACAGGCGCGGGACGGCACCTGGATCGCCGAGTGCATCGTCGACGTCTGATCGGGAGGTGGAGATGGACCGGAGCAGACTAGAGCGTGTCTCGCCGAACGAGTGGCGGATCGATCCGACGGGGCCGATGCGCGTACCGGCCGTGATCTTCGCCGATGAGGCGCTGATCGACGGGATGGATGACAAGGTGGCCGAACAGATCAGCAATGTCGCCAGCCTGCCCGGCATCGTCGAAGCCGCCTACGCGATGCCGGACGCGCACTGGGGCTATGGCTTTCCGATCGGCGGCGTCGCGGCGTTCGACGCAGAGGCGGATGGCGTCGTCTGCGCGGGAGGCGTCGGCTTCGATATTTCCTGCGGCGTGCGCACCCTGCTCACCGGACTGACGCGCGCCGACATCGAACCCCTGAAACTGGCATTGGCAGATAGCCTGTTCCGCCAGGTTCCGGTCGGCGTCGGCAGCAAAGGCAAACTCGACCTTACGCGTGCGGAGATGGACGCGATGCTGCAAGGCGGCGCGCGCTGGGCGGTGGAGCGCGGCTACGGCGGCACCGAGGACCTCCAGCGGGTCGAGGAAAACGGCGTGGCGGCAGGCGCTTTGGCAGACGCCGTGTCCGAGAAGGCGAAGACCCGGCAGCGTCAGGAAATGGGCACGCTCGGTTCAGGCAATCACTATCTCGAAGTGCAGGAGGTCGTAGAAGTCGCCGATCCAGTTGCCGCCGCCTCGTTCGGACTGCGTCTGGGAGAGATCGTGGTGAGCATCCACTGCGGCTCGCGCGGCCTCGGCCATCAGATCGCCACCGACTATCAGCGCGAGATGGCAATCGCCATGCCGCAACTCGGCATCATAGTGCCCGATCTCGATCTGGCTTGCGCGCCGATCCGCTCGGAGCTTGGCGCGCGCTATCTCGGCGCGATGCGCGCCGCGATCAATTGTGCGCTAGCCAACCGGCAGATCATCACCCACCTGACGCAGGGCGTGTTCGCTCACTTCTTCCCGCAAGTGAAGCTCGATCTGCTGTTCGACGTCTCGCACAATACCTGCAAGCAGGAAGTGCATCGGATCGGCGGACGCGCGCGGGATCTGTTTGTCCATCGCAAGGGCGCGACGCGCGCCTTCGGTCCGGACCATGCCGAGCTGCCGCCGGCGTTGCAGAAGGTGGGCCAACCGGTGTTCATCGGCGGCAGCATGGGCACGCGCTCGGCGATCATGGCGGGTATCGGCGACGGCGAGGAACATGCCTTCGCATCCGCTTGTCATGGCGCGGGGCGACAGCTCAGCCGCCATCAAGCCCTGAAGCGCTGGCACGGCCGTCAGGTGGTGGATGATCTGGCGGCCGCCGGCATCATCGTCCGCAGCCCGTCCTCGCGCGGCGTCGCCGAGGAGGCACCGGGCGCCTACAAGGACATCGGCGCCGTCGTCGAAGCGACGCACAGGGCGGGCCTCGCGCGCAAGGTGGCGATGCTGGCACCCGTCGTCTGCATCAAGGGCTGATCACAATCACGCAGTGGAGTTCCGTCATGCAAGACGAAGTCAAGCAACCAGCCACCGCCGAGGAAATCCGCCACATGGTCGGCGATGTCGATGATGCGGTGGTGAGCAGCATCATGCGCACGGAAGCGTCCGCCGCTGAGGTGCTGCAGGCGGTACAGTGGTTCCGCGGCGGCGGTGGACTCGAGGACGAGGCCGGGCATGAGCCGCACGGCGCCGCTCGGGCAGTCTACGAGATTCTGCAGGCCGAGGAACCCCCGGAAGAACCCTGATCGCCCGGTCGCGAGCCGCGTGATGAACCGCTATACCGCGCGCAACGGCGATGCCGCGATAACGTGCCTGCCCAACTGAGTCCCGCCGTGCGCGCAGACGGGAAGCTGCTCGCCCTGTTCGGCACGCGACGGTTCTGGCCGCTCTGCCTTACCCAGGCTTGCGGCGCCCTGAACGACAACCTGGTGCGCAACGCGCTCGTGGTGCTGGCGTTGTTTCGGGCGGGTTCGGCCGGGCCGGTGCTGGTCGCGCTCGCCTCCGGCCTGTTCATCTTTCCCTACATGCTGCTCTCGGCGAGTGCCGGGCAGCTCGCCGACTGCCACGACAAGGCGCGGCTGATCCGCGTTCTGAAGCTGGCCGAGCTGGCACTGATGAGCGTCGCGGCGCTTGGTTTCCTGCTGGACAGCCTGCCGATCCTGCTGCTGGTGCTGGTCGGGCTCGGCGTGCAGGCGAGTCTATTCGGCCCGCTGAAATACGGCATCCTGCCCGACCATTTGCGACCTGAAGAGCTACTCACCGGCAATGGCGTGGTCGAGGCTACGACATTCGTCGCCATCCTGGCCGGCACAATGGCGGGCGGCTGGCTGATTCTTCTGCCCAATGGACCTCTGACCATTGCCTCGGTCGGTCTGGCGGTTGCGGCAGCGGGTCTGCTGACCGCTCTGCCGATACCGCCGGCGCCGCCGCGCGCGCAGCAGATGCGCGTCGACTGGAATATCCTGCGTGCCACGGCCGCCGTGGTCCGCCAGGCACGGGGTGAGCGTGTCATCTGGCAGCCAATACTTGGCATCAGTTGGTTCTGGACCCTGGGCGCCACCTTGGTCGCCGAGTTCCCTGTAATGGCAAAGGTCACGCTCGGCGCCGGCGGCGAGGTCGTCAGCCTGTTTCTGACCGTGTTCTCTCTCGGCATCGGGGTGGGCGCGCTGCTGTGCGCCCGGGTCCTGCATGGCGAGGCGTCGGCGCGCCACGTACCCCTGGCATTGCTCGGGATTTCGTTGTTCACCTGGGACTTCGCCGCGAACTGCACCGATGCGCATGGGCTCGCGTCGGTGTCTGCCATCCTCGGTTCGCTGCACGGCTGGCGCATCCTGCTCGACCTTGTGCTGCTGTCGGCCTGCGGCGGTTTCTACTCGGTGCCGCTCTACACCTTGATCCAGCAGTGCGCGGAGCCGGCGTGGCGGGCGCGCATGGTGGCCGCCAACAACGTGGTCAACGCAGCATTCATGGTCGGCGGTGCCGTGGCTGCGGCCGCGCTGGCCGCCGTGGGAGTCACCGCGCCGCGCATCCTGGCAGTGGCCGCCCTCGTCAACCTGGTGGCGGTCATCTGGAGTGTCCGGTTATTGCCGGCCTCTGCCTCGCTACGGCTGCTGCGTGGTTACGCCAAGCTGTTCCATCGCACCACGGTGACTGGCATGGAACACTATCCACCGCCTGGTGAGAACGCCGTGGTGGTGCCGAACCATCTCAGCTTTGCTGACGGTCCCTTGCTGGCCGCGTTCCTGCCAGGCGAGCCGGCGTTCGTCGTCGATACCTTGATTGCGACGCGCTGGTGGGCGAAGCCGTTCCTGATGTGGGTGCAGGTGATCCGGGTCGATCCGCTCAATCCTTTTGCGGTCAGGACGATGATCCAGGCGGTGAAGCAGGGGCAGCGGCTGGTGTTGTTTGCCGAAGGTCGCATCAGCGTGACCGGCGGGCTGATGAAGGTCTATGACGGCGCCGGGATGATCGCCGACAAGGCGGCGGCGAAGCTGGTGCCGGTGCGCATCGAGGGGACGCAGTTCAGTCATCTGTCGCATCTCGGAGGCAAGCTGCGACGGCGCTGGTTCCCGCGCATCACGATAACCGTCTTCCCGCCGGTGACCCTGTCGCTGGATCCCGCGTTGCTCGGCCGCAGGCGCCGTCAGGCGGCGGCGCAGGCACTGCAGGACGTGCTGGTCGGCGCCGCTTTCAGCACGCAGCCCCTCAACCGCACATTGTTTGCAGCGCTGATCGATGCCGGGAACCGGCATGGCTGGCGGACACGCGTGTTGCAGGATGCCGACCGCCAGACGATCGATTATCGGCGTATCCTGGTCGGCGCGTGCATACTGGGCCGCGCGCTGGCAGCGAACACCGCTCCTGGCGAGCATGTTGGCGTGCTGCTGCCGAACGCCGCCGGCGCGGTTGTTGCCTTCATGGCGTTGCAGGCTTTCGGTCGCATCCCCGCCATGCTGAATGTGACTGCGGGCGCGGAAGGCATGCTGACCGCGTGCCGCACCGCGAGGATCCGTCGCGTCGTTTCATCACGTCGGTTCGCCGAGCGCGGACGCCTGCAAAGAGACATCGAGCGGATGGCAGGGCAGGTGACGTTCGTCTGGCTGGAGGATCTGCGCGGATCGCTCGACTGGCGCGCGCAGTTGCGCGGCTGGCGTGACGCCTCGCTCGCGCGCCGGCTGCCGGGCTGCCGGGGATCGGCGGACGATGCCGCGGTCGTGCTGTTCACCAGCGGGACGGAAGGCGTACCGAAGGGGGTGGTGCTCAGCCACCGCAACATTCTTGCCAACTGCGCGCAGGCGGCGGCGGTGATCGACTTCACCTCGGCCGACCGCGTGTTCAACGCGTTGCCGATGTTCCACGCCTTCGGCCTCACCGTCGGGACGCTGCTGCCATTGTTCGGCGGTGTGCCGACCTTCCTCTATCCGACGCCGCTGCACTATCGGCTGGTGCCGGAGCTGATCTATGGCAACGACGCCACCATCGTGCTCGGCACGGATACGTTCCTCGCAGGCTGGGCACGGTATGCGAATCCGTACGATTTCCGCTCGGTGCGCTATCTGTTCACCGGCGCCGAACGGCTGAAGGAGGCGACGCGGCGGCTGTACGCCGAGCGCTTCGGCGTGTGTTTGCTGGAAGGCTATGGTGCCACGGAAACCGGGCCGGTGCTGTCGATCAACACGCCGATGAGGAATGCATCCGGGAGCGTCGGCCGGTTCCTGCCCGGCATCGCCTGGCGAGTTGAGACGATGGAAGGGCTCGACGCAGGCGGTCGGCTATGGGTGAGCGGACCGAATGTCATGCTTGGCTATCTGCGTGCATCGGCGCCGGGCGTTCTGGAGCCCCCGGAAGGCGGCTGGTACGACACCGGCGACATTGTCGACGTCGATGCGTCGGGCTTCGTCTGGGTCAAGGATCGGGCCAAGCGCTTCGCCAAGATCGGCGGCGAGCTGGTGTCCATGGCGGTGGGTGAGAACCTGGCGGCTGCCATCTGGCCGGACGCGGTGCATGCCGTGATGGCGCTCGCCGATCCGAACAAGGGCGAGCGGCTGGTGCTGGTGACCAGCCAAATGGCTGCGCGTCTCCAGACGCTGCTGCAGGCGGCCCACGCGCGGGGGATCCCCGACATCATGGTGCCGCGCAGAATCCTCACCCTGGCGCGGCTGCCGCGTCTCGGCAGTGGGAAGGTCGATTATCCTGCCGTCCAGCGTCTGACCGAAGCTGAGCTGGTTGCACCAGTGACGTAGGCCTATAGCGCGAGCAAGCCTCGCCAGTCGTGATGGGTATCGCTGCGCTCAACCCATCCCACAGGCTGCGGCGTGGCGGCGTAGGATGGGTTGAGCAGAGCGAAACCCATCATTCAGATGTCGAGACAAGGGACGACATCGAGTCGAATCTGCGTCGCGTCGCAACGGCGACGACCTTGGCCACCGCCTCGCGCAGCGGTTTGACGTCGCCGCGGCCGGCGGGATGCAGCCGGCTGGTCAGTACAATCAGAAACGTCTGGCTGGCCGGGTCGATCCAGAGCATGGTCCCCGTGTATCCGGTGTGACCATAGGCGCGCGGGCCGAATTCGGCGTCCATGCCCGCGGCGTAGGGCGAGGCAGCATCCCAGCCGAGGCCGCGGCGCACACCGCCTGGCAGTTCGATCGCCGCCGTCATCGCCGCGATCGTCTCGCGACGGAGAATTCCCTCACCGCCGCTGAGCAGCATCCGGGCGAACCTGGCAAGATCGTCGGCGGTCGAGAACAGGCCGGCATGGCCCGCGACGCCGCCCATGCGATACGCGGTCGGATCCTGCACCTCGCCCCAGCGCAACATGCCGTCTTCCCGATCCGTCGGAGCGATGCGCACGCGCTCGGCGAACGCAGGATGAAACGCGGTGTCCGCCATGTGCAGCGGCGCGAAGATGTGCCTTCTCGCATAGACGTCGAGCGGCTCGCCGCTGACACGATGCACCAGCTCGCCAAGAACAATGAAGTTGATGTCGCTATAGAGGAACCGGCTGCCGGGAGGGTGGATCGGATGGTCAGCCAGCACCCGGGCGAGGGCGGCTGCCTCGCCTGACCACCGGGTGGCCGGATCGAGATCGGGACGCAGCCCGGAGGTGTGGGTGAGCAGTTGTCGAACGGTGATCGCTCCCTTGTCCGCCGAACCGAATTCCGGCCAGTGGGCGGCAACCGGCTCGTCCAGCCGGAGGCGTCCGGCCTCGACCAGCTGCATCACCGCCGTCGTCGTGGCGATCACCTTGGTCAGCGACGCCAGATCGAAGATCGCGTCAGGCCGCATAGGCCTCCGCTCGGGCATGAGAGACAGGGCGCCGAATGCGGCGCGGTAGACGATCCTTCCGTGCTGGCCGATCAGAACCACCGCGCCGGGGACGTGACCCGCCGCGATCTCATGGCGGGCGATCTCGCCGATCTCCGTAAACCTGTCCTCGGCAAACGCCGGGCCGGCAGAGGTGGTCGTCAGAAACAGGCCAAGGAGGGCGCCGAAGGTTGCCCATCCGCCTCTGCCAATCCAACGCCGCCATAGGTGTTTCGCGGGTTCCACAGCATCCATCCATCGGACCCAAAATCCGCCGCCGCGCGGATCTGGGCCGCCACCTCGTCGGCATCGAAAGTGCGGCGATCGAACGCGTAATCCTTGAACGCCTGAAGCCATGGGCGGAAGCGGATCGGCGCCACGCCGAGGCGCGCGCGGGCGCGTTCCAGCGAGAGCCGCACAATCTCGTAGGGATGCGCCACTGGATTCGGGTAGCCAGGGATGCCGAACTGGAAGCCCGAAGGGTAGAGCATCGGCGAGAGATAGTCGACCAGTGGCATGATCTCCTCGATTCTCTGACCGATGCCGGTGTCGTTCAGATTCCAGCAGACATAGCCGAAGATGTCGGCCGCCAGATAGACGTTGAAAGGCGCGAGCAGGCGGTGTGCCTCGGCAAGGAAGCCGGCGATCGCCTCCAGCCGGCTCGCCTGCGTCGTCGGCTTCGCGAAGGCGATCCCGCTTGGTGCGTCGGGAAAGCGCAGATAGTCGAACTGGATTTCGTCGAAGCCGGCTCGTGCAGCCTCGACCGCGACGGCAATGTTGTAGTCCCGCACCTCCTTGAGGGATGGGTCCGTCCAGCCAAGGCTCTCGCGATCGCGGAACAGCTTGCCGTTCTCCAGCTTCACCGCGAGGTCGGGCCGCGACGTGGCGAGTGGATCGTCCTTGAACGCGACGATGCGCGCGATTGCATAGATGCCGGACTCGTGCAGGGACTTGAGCAGCGCGGGCAGGTCGGGGACCGTGATGATCCGCTGTGCTCCCACCGCCTGCGCCAGCGCGATGTCGGTGCGATAGGCGATCAAACCGCGATCGCCCTTCACGTCGATGACCAGCGCGTTCAGCTTCGCGTCGTGAATGAGCTTGAGTGCGGCATCGCGTATCGCCTGGCTGCCGACGCCATAGAACGAGAGGTAGAGCGCCTTTGGCTGGAGGGCTGTCAACCGCAGCATCGCATTGCCTTGCCAGAACTCCGCCGCCGCCATCGCCGCGGCCCGATAGCCTGGCGCGCGTGCCTGCACGGGCGCGGACGTCGCCTCGCTCTGGAAGCGGCCCTCCTGATCGGTCCGCAGCGTGCGTTCGCCGAGTGTGACAGTCGCGCCGGCAACGCCAGCGCCAGTCGTCGCATCGACAATCCTGCCCTGTTGCGCGTAGCAGGCCGACGCCCAGGCCAGCAGGCACAGCAGGGCGACAGCCAGTCGGCGCAGCATCATTGGCGCCTCGTATCAAGAGGGCATGCTGTCGCCAGCATGGCGGCGAGGCGCGCGCCCCGGTCGCTGTCAGACATCCAGAAGCGTGGCAGGGCGAGCATGTCGGCGCCGTGCAGGGCGATCCGGTTGCCCAGGATGAACCCGGCGACATAACCGGCCTGCGCCGCAGCCGCTTCAAGCTCGTCGTCATGGATGGCGAACGGCCAGGCCAGCATGTCCACCGGTCGGCCGATCTGTGCCTCGATCACTTGCTTGGAACGCGAGAGCTGCATTGCAACGAAGTCGCGATAATCGGCCGGCGAGCGGCGCGCCTTCTCCTGCTCGAAATTCGGGTGCCAGTAGGTGTGCGATTGGACATCGACCAGGCCGGACGCCGCCATTTCCCGCAGTTCCGCCCAGGTCAGAGCGTACGGCGCATTGGATATGGCGGAGGGGTAGATGAACAGGGTCACCGGAAGCCGGTAGCGTCGGATGCGCGGATAAAGCTCGGTGTAGACCGAGCGGTGCCCATCATCCGCGGTGATCGCGATGCAAGGGCGCTCGGCAGAATTCGGGTCCGCATGCAAGGCGGCGCTCACCGACCGGAGGGGTGCGACGCGAGCATGGGAAACAAGCCATGCGAGCTGTTCATCGAGCGCCGAATCCGACACGGTCGTCGGACCCGCCGTCGGGCCGAAGCGATGATAGACCAGGATGGCCGCGCCATATTGCGTCTGCTCTGCTGCTCTGCCGGGCATCGCGCCGAGAGCCGTGCAGATCGCAACTGCGATGGCAATGAACCGAAACCATCGATGGATCGAACAGCCGGCCGAGCGCAATGCGCTATCGAGCACGATGCGCCAGATCTCTGTGGGCTCCTGTCCGGCAGAATCAATGCGCCATGAGGATCGGCAGATCTGCGCCGGTCAGGACGTGACGCGTAAATCCGCCAAAGATCACCTCGCGCACGCGGCTATGACCGTAGCCGCCCATCACCAGCACATCCGCTCCCGCAGCGGTGGCGGCAGCCAGCAGAGTCTCGACAGGGGGGCGGCCGTCCTGCTTCAGACGCTGCACGGTCGTGTTGGCATTATGCCAGGAGAGCGCATGTCGCAGTCTTTCGCAGGATTGCTCATCGGTCCCAGCTCCTTCGTCGACCGAGAGAATGATCACCTGGTCCGCCATCGCCACGAGCGGCTGCGCGGCGGCCACGGCCCGCGCGGCCTCTGGCCGGTTCTTCCAGGCGATCGCAACGGTGCCCGAGATGCGGCTCGGCGGCTTCGCCGGCGCGATCAGCACCGGACGGCCAGTCGCCATGAGTGAGGCCTCGAGCACGTCCATCGCGACCGGCTCGCCCTCGCGGGTGCGTCCAACCACCAGCAGGTCGGCCGCCCGTCCGTGTTCGGCCAGCCACGCCGGTTCATCGCCGGTTTCCATCCGCCATTCCGCCGAGGGCAGGTCGGTGGCGGGCTCGCTGGATATCGTGAGCCGCTCCCGCTCGCAGAACCCGCGGAAAGCCAGTTCGGCCTTCTGCTGCCGACTGGCCACGTCCTGTTCCAGCGATACGATGATCTGGTCGTAGCCGGCGCCACCGCCCATGTCGGCGGTCGCCATGGCCATCAACGTCTGTTGCACGTCGACGCGAACGTGGAGAAATTCGAGGTGGGCGCCCGACAGGCGCGCGACCGCCAGCGCCGTCGTGAAGACGGGCGCATCGGTCTCCGAGCCGGTGACGGGGACGAGGATGTATTTGAACATGGGTTCCTCCGCACGACGGAGTCTGATCGCACGAAACGGCCCCTGTTTTCGTTGACCTGGATCAACTCCAGCCAAGTGGACAGGCGGGTAGTGTCCTAATTTGATCCCCAAAGCACAGCGGCCGCTTGGCAGCCGCCTGGACTGCCCCCCTGGGACGAGACACGGGAATTAGAGCGTTTTCAGGGTGACTGGAATCAGTGTGTCGTTCGGCGCACCGGCTATTCCACCACCGTCATGGCGGGCGAAGGCCTACCATCCACGTCTTTGCTTGCTGCATCAAGGAAAGACGTGGACCAGGATTCCCGAACAAACCGGCGGGCGCGGCGAGGGGTGGGTGGATTTTCGGGTAAGGCGGCGGCTCGCGCTCAGTTCTGCATCGCGAGAGCCTTCCTTTCAGGTGCGGCTGCACGCCGGGCGAGTCTGGGTGTGAGC
>JBGPND010000038.1:0-32265 GCA_041487355.1 Acetobacteraceae bacterium
AGCAGCTTCCTGCTGGTCGGTCTGCTCGGCGCCGCCGGCATGTTCGCGCCCCTGATGACCTATGTCAGCCGCTGGTTCGACCGGCGCCGCGGCACGGCGATCGCCCTGATCTCCGCCGGTCAGTACATCGCTGGGGCGTTATGGCCGGCGCTGTTCCAGTACGGCATCGACCAGATTGGCTGGCGCCACACCATGCTGGCCTACGCTGCCCTCGTCGTCGTGGTGATCCTGCCGCTGGCGGCGATCTATCTGCGGCGCCCGCCTGACGCGGCGGCGCTCGGCGGCTTCCATGCGGGACCACGCGTCGGTGAGCCCGTGCTTGGCCTGCCGCCCAATCTGGTGCTGGCGGCGCTGGCGTTCGCGACGTTCTGCTGCTGTGTGACGATGTCGATGCCGATGGCGCACATGGTCGCCTTCTGCAGCGACATCGGCATCGGACCCACGCAGGGGGCGGCGATGCTGTCGGTCCTGCTTGGCTCAGCGTTCTTCGCCCGCCAGTTCTGGGGCTGGCTTGCCGACCGCATCGGCGGATTGCGCACCATACTGTGGGCCTCGGCGGCGCAGGCCGCGGCGATGACCGGCTTCCTGCTGACCCAGGACGAGGTCGGGCTGTTCTCCATCTCCGTGGTGTTCGGCGTCGGCTTCGGTGGGCTGATCCCGGGCTACGTGCTGACGGTGCGCGAGCTGTTTCCGGTGTCCGAGGCAAGCTGGCGCATTCCGATGATGCTGTTTCCCGGCTCGCTCGGCATGGCGGCGGGCGGCTGGCTGGCCGGCGTGATGTACGACCACTTCGCGTTCTACACGCCGGCGTTCGCGGTCGGTGTCGTGTTCAATCTGCTGAACCTCGTGGTGATCGGCGCGCTGGTGATGCGCCACAGGCCGATGCGCCTTGCGCCCGCGCTGGGCTGAGCAGGCAGGCAATCAGGCTTCGGGCGCACGGGCCGCACTGCCGCGGCCGAGCCATTCGACCAGCTTCGCGGTGAGGGCGGCCATGGTGAGCGGCTTGGTCAGGTGGTCATTCATCCCGGCCGCAAGGCTCATCTCGCGGCTGCCGTCGAGCGCATGGGCAGTCAGCGCCACGATGGGCGTTGTCCGCCCCCGGAAGGCCTCCAGCTGCCGGATCGCGCGGGCCGCTTCGTAGCCGTCCATCTCAGGCATCTGGCAATCCATCAGGATCAGGTCGTAGCTGCCCTCGCGACAGGCCGACACGGCTTCCAGGCCGTTCCGCGCCGCGGCGACGGTGCATCCGATCGCCTCGAGCAATGCCTGTGTGACCCTAAGATTGGCCTGGTTGTCCTCGACGAGCAGGATATGGATCGCGGCGACGCCGGCGCGACCCAGCGCCTCGGTGAACTCGCGCTGCGCGGCGGAGACCACGGTCGGGCTGGTGGCGGACTGCACTGGCTCCAGCCGCGGCGAGCCGGTGCGCGGAGCGGCGACCGGAAGCCCAATGGCCGGGGACTGCTTTTCCAGTGCCGCGGTGAACCAGAAGGTGGAGCCTTTGCCCACCGTGCTGCCGACGCCGATCTCACCGCCCATCGCATGGCAAAGCTGCCGCGCGATCGACAGACCGAGGCCAGTGCCGCCATAGCGGCGCGTCGTCGAACTGTCGGCCTGCGAGAACGCATCGAAGATCCATTCCTGCTTGCTGGCCGGAATGCCGATGCCGGAATCCGTGACGGTGAACCGCAGGTGAAGCGATGAGCCGCGATCCTCCAGGCAGGTGACGCCGATCGTCACGCCGCCTTCGCTGGTGAATTTCAGCGCATTGCTCACCAGGTTGGTCAGGATCTGCAGCAGCCGGTGGGCATCGCCGAGCAGTACGACGTTGAGATCGTTGGCGATCGAGGCAGACAGAGCGAGGCCCTTGGCCCGTGCCTGATCGGAAAACAGCGAACGGACGTCATGGATCAGCGACGGCAGGTGGAACGGGGCATGCTCCAATTCCAGCTTGCCTGCCTCGATCTTCGAAAGATCGAGGATGTCGTCGATCAAGCGGAGCAGCGCCTGGCTGGATTGCGTCGCTGCCTCGATATAGCGCTGCTGCATGGCCGACGGATCCGATAGCCGCAACAGCTCGATCATGCCGACCACGCCATTGAGCGGCGTGCGGATTTCGTGGCTCATGTTCGCGAGGAACTGTGTCTTGGCGAGGCTGGATGTCTCGGCCTGGCGCAGGGCAAGCCTGGTGTCGGCGTTCTTGCGCCGCAAGTCCTCCAGCATGGTGTTGAATGCCAGGCCGAGCTGGCGGATCTCGAGCGGGACGGATTCGGAGAAACTGGGAGCCGACACGTCCTCATTGCCTGCCAGCACGGCTTCGGCGGTGTGGGCAACCTGACGAAGCGGCCGTGCCAGATAATACGCGATCAACCAGCTCATGAACGCGGCGGCAACGAAAGAGGCTCCAGCGATGATGGTGGCGAGAAAAGCCACCTCGCCGGCGCGGCGGCGCAGTTCCGCAACCGGCTGCGGCACCATCACGCCCCAGCCCGTCTCTGGAACCACCGCGTAACCCGCGATCATGATGCCGTTGAACGCCGGCGAGTAGAACTGTCCCACGCCGGTCTCGCCGCGCATCATGGCAGCCACGACGGGAACCCCCGAGATATCGCGCGACGCCGCCACCCAGTCCTTGAGCGGGTGGGCGATCACCTGGCCCTTGGAGTCGGTGATCACGGCGTGGCCGTGGTCGCCGAAGGCGATCGCCTGCTGCAGGGAGACCAGATAGTCAGTGGTGAGTATGCCGAGGCCAAGACGGCCGTTCGGCAGCGGCTTCACCAGGTAGAACACCGGCCGCCCGTTGGCGTCGTGTTCGAGGCTGGTCAGCGCGGGTTCGGCGGTTTCCGGGGGCGCAGCGGCCCGCAGATCGGCCAGCATCCTGGGATCGAGCGAATCCGACGGAGCCGGAGCCAGACCCCGAAGCCAGCTCTCGATCGTCCCGTCCGGGGCAACGACGCAGACATGGATGACATTCAGCGACATCAGCAGGTCGGACAGGCCTGGGATGGTCGTGGTCAGCGCACCGCTTTCGAAGGCGACCGTGAAGGCCGCCTTCACGTCCTTCACGTAGCGCGACATTGTCGAGGTCAGGTTGCGGGCGACCAGCAGGTGGCGCTCACGCACCGAATCGAGTTCGTGCTGGTACGAGGTCTGCTCTTCCCACAGCGCCAGCACGATGATCGGCACCGCGGCGACCAGGGTGAATGCAAGAAACAGCAGGTGGTGCATCCGCATGCCAAGCCGCAGGCGCCGGCCGAAGCGTCGGAGCGCACCCCCCTGTGTCGCGCCGTCGGGCACGTCCAAGGCGCGATCCATCGGCAGCGCGGCGTCAGTCATGCTTCCCGCCTCTCCCCAAGGGGCGTTGCGCTCGCTTGGGCAGGCACGATCGCTATTTTTGGATCGGATTCTGCGTCGGCTGCTTACGCCGCTTCTCGTGTATCAATAATATGTCCATCTGCCAAGTCCACTGCAATAATGCCATCTTGCCCGTGAAAAGAGCGTCGCGACGGGACTGCTATTCCGAAACGACCAGCTGACACACTCGGCGAGCACCGGTCCGGCTGGCCGGCTCTGTCCGCCCGTCGGCAATGACGCCCCGGCGCCACCGGCGCCGCGCGATTGGCAGGGCAGCAAAGCCGGTTGCCAGGAGCAATGCCGTCGCGGGCTCAGGCACGAATTGCAGGTTGTTGGCGAAGACATCGGCCCCGATCAGATTGCCGAGCTGCAATGCGTCCTCGACGGCCAACGGCGTGTGGATACCGCCCGCTACCCGGCTGAACTCCGCCCCGTTGGGACCCGAGGCCGCATCGGAGAAGCTGTCGAAGCATTCCGTCAGTTGGCCGACAGGGCCCTGTGCGCCGTTCACATAGCCGTCCGACGTGCTGCAGAAGGCTATGTTGTCGGTGCCGAAGAAGTCCTTCAGCACCATCGCGGCGGCGGCGCTGAATGCCGGGTGCCCGGCGATATAGTCCGGATGCGGCGGCGTCGCGATTTCCGATAGCCAGGTCGGGTCGCAGGTGGTGAAAAAGCTGTTCCAGTTGGCGCAATCGCGGATCGCGGTGATCGGCCGCCAGAGATTCTCCTGGTACTTGATGTCCCAGGCGCCGATGCCGTCATCGGTCTCGGCGATGCTGACCAATGCGGAGAGCCGAGCTTCCTGCAATTCGCTCAGATGCTGGCTGGGGCTGGACATGACGGTGTCGGCGATCTGCAGCCAGTGGCCCGGCGGCTGCATCGTGCCGCCCGGATCGTTCCAGAACAGCGCGGCCGTCGTCTGGGCGGCGGTCGGCAACGGGAAACCAGCGGCGCCACACGCGCTCGTCACGCCACTCGGCAGTGGCGTCGCGGAGCCGCTGCATTCGGTCTGCAGCACGGCCTTGGCATACTGGGCAGACTGGATGAAAGTCGCCAATCCCGCCGAATTGAGCTGCTGATAGACTGGCAACTGGCCTTCATAGCCCTTGATCGCGCCGATGGTGGTTCCGAACGGCGTGACGGTGCCCCACATCGGGAGCATCTCAGGCCGACCACCGGAGGCGCTGGGAGGCACGTAAACGCCCGGGACGGTTCCCGAGCCAGTGGGGACCTGGGGCGTGAGGCCGTTGACGATCGCGGCCGCCGATCCGTCACTGGCGCGCCGGGCAATCATGTCATTTGCGGCCTGCTGACCGAGCGAGAGGCCCTTCGCCACATTGGGGTCGGCCGTGTTCAGACTGGACAGCGCCGTGTTGTAGGCGGTGCTGATACTGGCCAGGACGTTGGCGGCCACCGTGGAATCACCCTGCGGTGCGGGCCGTTGCCAGAGTGGGTTCGAGAAGATGCTGGTCAGCACCTGATAGCCAGCCGCCAACGCCGCGGCGTCCACCGACACGCCCGGCTTTGGTGGACCGGTGTAGGCGTATGGTCGGTATTTCAGGCCGGTTGCCGCGTTGACGGCGTCGTACATCGCGGTGTCGACCATCGCCATCTCGCGGGCGACCTCCGGCGGCCCGTCCACCAGCAACGTCGAGGTCTGTCGGATCGCGCTCAGCAACTGGTCGTTCCACATCAGGACGGCATCGGCGCGGCTCGCGGATGGCAGGGCGACGGCCGCGGCGGACGCCATGGCGCCAAGCAGCGCCGCTCGCCAGCGTCTTGGCGGGCGCACAGACCGGATCTGTGACGCCGGATGAGCCATTGGAGCGTGCGTTCCCCGTTCGGCGGCAGCGTTGCCGCCGCGAAAAAGCATAGCCGCAAAGTTCGCGCCTAAGCAAAGAGTCTAGGCGAATGAAAAATAATATTAAGATTATAAATTGGGATAGTAGACAGTCCGGCCCGTCAGCCCGCAGCCGGCCCATGTGACCAGAATGCGGTCACCAGCGTGACCGTCCCCCATGCCACGAGGGCAGCGCCGGTCACCCGGCTCATGCGGCCGCCCCAGGGCAGCATCTTCTCGACCAGCACCAGAAGCGCGAGCGCGGCGATCCATACCAGGTTCATCAGCCCGCCGACGAACAGCAGCGCCATCAGCATCCAGCAACAGCCAAGGCAGAAGACCCCGTGACGCAGGCCGCTCGTCACCGCTCCCCAGGCGCCGCCGCGCCAATGGTGCAGCAGGAATACCAGCGGCGAACGGCAGTGACGCAGGCAGGCCTGCTTCAAGGGAGTCCACTGATAGACGCCGGCGGCGATCAGCACGCCGCCCGCTGCCGTGGCGCTGCTCACCGCCATCGCGCCCGACAGGACCTCGGCCCGATCGAGGCCCCATTGCAGCAATGTCGCGGCCAGGCTGAAGCCGGTCCAGACCAGCACATAGCCGAGGGCGAACAGGCCCGCCGCCGGCGCGCCGAGGCCGGTGCCACGTTTGCGGCCCAGCGCCGCCACCAGGAGGATGGCGGGCGCCGCGCTCGGCAGCATCATCGCCATCATCATGATCGACCACATCAGGAAGATCAGCACCGCATAGCCGGGCGTCCAGGGCGGCGCCATCAGCATGATCTCGCCGCCGCCCATGTCCATCTCGTCCATCTCGATGCCGGCACCCAGCCAGAGATAGACCCAGCCGATTGCGATCACGCTGGCGAGGCCCGCCAGCACCAGGGCGCGGTCGT
This sequence comes from Acetobacteraceae bacterium, assembly GCA_041487355.1. Classification (GTDB taxonomy): domain Bacteria; phylum Pseudomonadota; class Alphaproteobacteria; order Acetobacterales; family Acetobacteraceae; genus JAMXLO01. The sequence continues at coordinate 6,090 of JBGPND010000038.1, forward strand.
GGCGCAGCAGGCTATAGAGCGCCTTCACTGCGACGGCTGCGAGATTCCTACGCCATCACGCCCTTGTTGCTGAAGTGGATGCGGGCGAAGTGGCCGTGGGTCCCCTTGAGGTCGAGCGCGATCTCGGTCGTGCTCCTGGTGGTGCCGCTGCCCATTTCGGCCAGGCGGAACTCGAAGCCATGCGGCATACCGATCTGCACCCGGTGGTCGGCACCGGTGACGGGGTTGCGGATCGGCTCGCCTGACGTCTCCACGACGCCCGGGACCGACAGATGCGCGCGCCGGCTCTCCACATCGACGTCGAAACGGATGGGTCCATACAGCGGTGGCAGCTTGTTCGGACTCATGGCGGCGAACACCCACCATGCAGTGGCCATCTCCTCGGTCTCGTCCCCCGACATGATCTTCGCCAAAGCGTCGCGCTGCCTGGCATCGGCGCGCTCGTCGATGACGAGCTGCATGGTGCCGTTGCCTTCGTGGATGGGGCCCGGCCAACTGTAAAGAGCCGCCGCCCGCAGTCCATCGAGTCGGATGTCGGCGAAGTGCCCTTGCTCGATCCGGTAACCGATGACAGCTCGGCAGTCGCCATGCGTCGGCAAGGCGTTGAACTGACACGGGCAGCCGTAGTTGCAGTTACAGTTGGCGAACTCTGTTGCCTGCACGTCCCATTCCACTGTTGGCATGATGCTTATCTCCCCTCTGGTGTGCCGACGTTGCCGTGCGTGTCTTCACTCGGACGAACCGCGCCTGTGGTATGCGAGCGGTCGTGGCCGCCCTGCGGCAAACTAATTCGAATTATGCCGAAATCGAGCCGGGCGCGCCACTATGGACTGCATCAACTTCCCAGCACTATCACCAGGACACCGCACACCACCAGGACGAGGCCGGCGATGTCACCGGGCTTCAGCGTCTCCTTCAGATAGAACCGGCTGAACAGCAGGGTAAAGACGATCTCCACCTGACCGACCGAACGGACCAGCGCGACTTCCGCCATGGCGAAGGCAGTGAACCAGCAGGCCGAGCCCAGGGCCGAGAGCGTCCCCACCCAGGCCGAGCTGCGCCACGAGGTGATGGCCTTGCGCAATTCGTCCGGCTCGCGCCACGCCAGGAACGCGCCCTGCATCAGTGTCTGCAGCGTGTTGGTGACGACAAGCACGAAGAGGGCGCGCACGAACAGGCTCGGCCCGCTCAGGGCCTGATTGGCAAGCTTGATGAACACCGCGGTCAGCGCGAACAGGAATCCGGCGCCGAGGCCGGCGAGCGCCGCCGGCTGCACCGTCGCCCGCGCCAGCACGCCGGGCTTCATGCCTCGCCCCGCCAGCGAGAGGGTCATCACGCCGGACAATCCGAGCGCGATGCCGATCCAGGCAAATGGCCGAAGCACCTCGTGCAGCACGATCAGCGCAACGATCGCGGTCTGCGCCGTCTCGGTCTTGGAATAGGCGGTGCCGACCGCGAAGTTGCGAAAGCCGAACGCCATGATCAGCAGGTTGGTGGCGAGAATCTGCGTCAGCCCGCCGGCGATGCAGTGGAACAGGAACGGCAGGGTGGGAGCCGGAAGCGGCAGCCCGGTGGCGAGGAGGGCGACAACCAGCAGCACCAGCGCGGTCGGCGCACCGTACAGATAACGCACGAAACCGGCGCCATTGACCGACAGCAGGTGTCGCAGCTTCTGCTGCATCGCCGTGCGCCAGCACTGAAACAGCGCGGCCGAGACGGTGATGGGTATCCACAGGGGCATGGTGCCGTGCTCCAGCGTCCGGTTGCGGCCGGAGCGGTCCGGCGACGTCGATACGGCAGCCTATCGACCTGCCTGCAGGCGTCAACCACCGTGCCCGGGCGCTTGTCCCGGGCATCTACGGCGACACAATCCTAATGGCAGACCAGATTGATGTTGGCGACATTGGATAGCATGTCCACCGGCGCCAGCACGTGCAGCACCTCCCAGCCGCTGAACACGCGGCCTGGCGGACCGCCGATCTGCCAGGTGTTCACCACGCCCTGGCCTGTGCCGTTGATGCTGACAGATTGCACCGGCGCGGCCGCGTGGTCGCTGCGTTCCCAGCGGTAGGTGACCACGGTCGGGTAGTTGACGAAGATTGTGCCGATGAACTCGAACCGCGCCGGGCAAGGGCCCTGGTAGACCGGCGGACGCGCCACGGCGACCACGCGATTCACTGCCGGTGGCGGCTGGGCAGAGGCGGGTTCCGCCAGGCAGCCGGCAAGCGCACCACCGGCGAGCACCGCGATCATGGCCCCGCGACGCTTCATCGTGTCCTCCCGCTGCAGCCGCATTGCGCGAGTAGAACAAAGTCGCGGGCAGTGTTCAACTCGCCGGCACGAACACCGGCAGCGTCAGCCCTTCCGTCGCCTGCTCGAAGGCGACGCGCACGGGGAGGCCGACGCGCAGCTCCGCCGGATCGAGGTTGCGAAGCTGCGCGTTCATCCGCACACCCTCCTCGAGGTCGACGGTGACCAGCGTATAGGGCAGGTCCGGCTTGAAGCCGGGATGGAATGCATGGTGCGTGGTGGTCCAGCTATGCACGCGGCCGCAGCCGGAGGCGTCGATCCACTCGACGCGCATCGAATAGCAGGAATCGCAGACCGGACGTGGATAATGCCGGACCTTGCCGCAATCGGCGCAGCGTTGCAGGCGCAGTCTGTGCGCGTTCAGGCCATCCCAATAGGGCTGCGTATCTGGGGTCGGCTGCGGCGTCAGCTTGGCGTAGTCGGTCATCTCAGCCCCTCCGCATGATGGCGAGCGAGCCGTCGCCCATGTCGCCATAGCCGGTGACGAGGCCGACCTCGGCATCCGGCACCTGCGCCGCTGCCTCCCCGCGCAATTGGTGGGTCAGCTCGATGATGTGGTTCATCCCCGCCATGTGCGCCTGCGAGAGCAGCCCGCCATGCGTGTTGACCGGCAGTCTGCCGCCAAGCCCGATCGCGCCGTCCTGCACGAAGCCGCCGCCCTCGCCCTTCCTGCAGAAGCCGAGGTCCTCGATCTGGCACATCACGATGTAGGTGAAGCAGTCGTAAATCTCCGCCACGTCGATGTCGTCATGCGTCACGCCTGCCATGGCAAACGCCTTCGGCGCCGCCTTGGCCAAGCCGAGCGTGGCGAGGTCGGGGCGCTGGGTGATCGCGCTCGGCGAATCGGGATGGCCTTCCGCCATACCCATGACGATGACCGGCCGCTGCTTCATATCCTTCGCGCGGTCGGCGGCGCTGATCACCACCGCCGTGCCGCCGTCGCTTTCCAGCGAACAGTCGAGCAGACGCAGCGGATCGGAGATCATGCGCGAGGCCTGGTGATCCTCGATGGTGATCGGATTGCGCATCGTGGCGTTGGGATTGAGCGAGGCGTGGCGCCGCATGGTGACGGCGATCTCGGCGAACTGACGGGACGTGGTGCCGTAGAGTTCCATGTGCCGTCGCGCCATGGCGGCGTAGAGCTGCGCGGGGGCGATCGCGCCCGAAGGCATCTCGAATTCGCCGATCAGGCGGAACTGCGGCATCTGCTGCACGCGCGTGCCGATCCGCCCGCCGGAGTAGCCGGTGCGCCCGAGCGACAGCAGCACGTGGTTGCAGATGCCTGCGCTGATCGCGGCGACGGCGCACTGGATGGCGGCGACAGCGCTGGCACCGCCCATCGGCGTGGTGGCGGAAAAGCGCAGGTCGGGAATGCCGAAATTGGTGATGAAGTCCTCGGCGACCGCGCCGTGACCGTAGGGGATGACGCCGTCGATATCGGTCGGTTTCAGCCCGGCATCGGCAATGGCGTTCAGCGATGCTTCCAGTTGCAGCGACAGCGGCGTGCGGTCGGTGCCGCGCATGTACTGCGTCTCGCCGACGCCCGTGATGGCACCCTTCTCGCGCACGGACATTGTCGTTTCCCCTCTATTCGTCATGGCCGTCCCCGGACTCGATCCGGGGACGGCCATGACATTATTTAGCCGAAGTCCTTCGCAAGCTCCGCCCGAACCGCTTCCGGCAGCACCGCCATGTGCCCGTAGTTCCGGTGATCCAGACCAAGAACCACCTGAGCGCCTGGCGCGGAAAACGCTGCGATCTGCGCCGGCGTGAACGGGAAATGCACGAACTGCACCGACGACGCCTTGCCTTCCTCGGTGGTACGGTCCTGATCCGTCTCCGCCGCGGCGCGCACCGTTTCGTTGCCGATCCTGATAAACGCCGTCTCCTCGATGCCGCCAAGACCGCCAAGAACGCGACGGCGGCGATCCGCATCGTCGATCTCGATCATGAACGTGGCGGTCAGTTCGGAGCCCTGCGGAATTAGCGGATTGTACGCCTCCAGCTCGCCTGGCACCTGGTCGGCACCGCCCTTCTCGATGTAGACCATCTCGTGCACCTGCAGCCACATCGTGTCGTAGCTCTCGAAATAGAACGTCACGTATGGCCCGACCTCGACGCGGCGGTTGTGCTTGATCGTACCGATCTTGCGCCGCCACTCGGCACGGTGCCCGGCATACTCCTCCGGCGGCAGGATGTCGGCTGCGACAAGCTCGTGCTTCTTGGGCATGTCTGCCTCCTTGCTCAGGGCTCGATGCCATAGGCGAGCGCAAAGAGCTGGATCGGGTGGCTGATCAGCCTCGGCTTCGCTGCCTCACCGCCGAGCCTGTCGATCCCCTGCGCGATGTGCATTCCGGCAAGCGGGCACTCGGACGTGACGAATGCCTTGCCGCCATCACGCGCCTGACGCGCCACGGGACGACCGACCTTCAGCGCGGTCTCGAAGTGCTGCTGCTTCACGCCCCAGGAGCCGCCATGCCCGGAGCAGCGCTCGATCACCTGGATGTCCGCGTCGGGCACCAGGCGCAGCATCTCGGCCGCCTTCTGGCCCATGTTCTGAGCGCGTGCGTGACAGGCCATGTGCAGCGTCACGCCGCCTTCGATCGGCTGCATCCCGTCGACCAGACCCTCTTTCCGCGCAATGTCGACGACATACTCGCTGACGTCATACGTGGCCTTCGACAGCGCCTGCACGTCCGGATCATCCGGCAGGATCAGCGGCCACTCGAATTTCAGCATCAATGCACAGGACGGCACCAAGGTGATCACGTCGTAGCCCTTGGCAATCCACGCCTGCATCACGCCGGCAACGTTGCGCGCATGCTCTGCCACCTTGTCGATACGCCCCTGTTCGAGCAGAGGCATGCCGCAGCAACCTGGATATACCACCTCGGTCGTGACGCCGTTCTTCGCCAGCACCGCCTGGGTCGCGACACCGACCTCCGGCGTGTTGTAATCGACGAAACAGGTGGCATAGAGCACGGCCTTGCGGCCGAATGCCGGCGCCGTCGTGTTCACTGTAGGTGGCGACGCCTTGGCGCGCGCGGCGAAGCTCCTGCCGTGGAACTTCGGCAGCGCCGCTTCACGATGGATGCCGGCGACCGACTCCAGGATCGGTCGCGTCAGCGTGTTCGCGGTATCGCTGGCCCAATTCGCCAGCGGCGCGACCATGCCCGCCAGCTTGCCGTTGCGGTCGGTCTCGGCGAGCTGCCTGTCGGCGAACGCAAGTTTTCCTTCCCGCGCCTCCATCGCGCGGTAGCGCAGCATCAGATGCGGGAAGTCGACGTTGAACTCGTGCGGCGGCACGTAGGGGCACTTCGTCATGAAGCACATGTCGCAGAGCGTGCAGGCGTCCACGACGGACTTGAAGTCCTTGCTCTCGACGGCATCGAGTTCGCCGGTCTTCGACTCGTCGATCAGGTCGAACAGGCGCGGAAACGAATCGCACAGATTGAAGCAGCGCCGGCAGGTGTGACAGATATCGAACACCCGTCGCAGCTCGGCATCGATCGCGGCGGGGTCGTAGAACGCGTCATCCTGCCAGGCAAGCGCATGACGTGTCGGCGCCTCCAGGCTGCCTTCTCTCATTCACCCTCACCCCAACCCCCTCCCCGGCCCTCCCCCGCTTCGCGGGAGAGGGAGTTCAGCGCCCCCTCTCCCGCGAAGCGGGGGAGGGTTGGGGAGGGGGACATCCTCGGTGTCGTCTGATTACTTGAGCTCGTCGAAGGCGCGCTGGAAGCGGCCAGCGTGCGAGCGCTCGGCCTTGGCCAGCGTCTCGAACCAGCCGGCGATCTCGTCGAAGCCTTCCTCGCGCGCGGTACGCGCCATGCCCGGGTACATGTCGGTGTACTCGTGCGTCTCGCCGGCAACGGCGGCCTTCAGGTTGTCGCCGGTCTTGCCGATCGGCAGGCCGGTCGCCGGATCGCCAACAGCTTCGAGGAATTCGAGATGCCCGTGCGCGTGCCCGGTCTCGCCCTCAGCGGTGGAGCGGAACACCGCGGCGACGTCGTTGTAGCCTTCCACATCCGCCTTCTGGGCGAAGTAGAGGTAGCGCCGGTTGGCCTGGGACTCACCGGCGAAGGCGTATTTCAGGTTCTCTACGGTCTTGCTTCCCTTAAGCGCAGCCATGGCTGTCTCCCCTTCGGCTCGGAACACGCGGCACACGTTAGAACAAGCCGGCGTCAATTGCACAACCCGCCGGCTTTCAATGAGTTAGTTGGCCGCCCAGCCGCAGCGTTGCAAGGCCTCGCGCATGTGCACGGGTACCGGCGCGGTGGCGGCGAGCGGCGGATCGAGCTGCAGGGCCAAGGCACGTGCCAGCAACTGCAACGGGCCGGAGCCGCCGCCATAGACCGGATCGCCGAGCACCGGGCAGCCCAGTACTGCACAATGCACCCTCACCTGATGGGTCCGGCCGGTGTGCGGCGTGAGTTCCAGCCAGGCGGTATCGTCCCCCCGTCCAAGCAGGCGCCAGTCGGTCACCGCTGGCTTGCCGGCCTGGTCGACAATCATGCGCCAGCCGCCACGTGTATTCAGCCGCAGCAGCGGCGCATCGATCGTCCCGGCTTTGCCGACGGGGACACCATGAACCACCGCCCAATACGTCTTGCGCACTCGTCCGGCGGCAAACTCGGCCTGCGCCGCCAGCAGGGCCGACCGGCGCAGCGCCACCAGCAGACAGCCGGAAGTGTCGGCGTCCAGCCGGTGGACCAGCCAGGGCCCGTCCTTCCGCCGCGACAGCGACGGAAAAGAGTCCTCCACGCTCGGGCCGCCGCGCGGGCCAGGATGCACCGGCAGGCCAGCGGGCTTGTCGAGCACCACAAAACGTGCGTCGCGGAACAGGATCGGCGGCATGCCGGCTCACTGCCGGAATTTGTCCGCGATGGCAAAGCCATGGCAGGCTATATGCCGATGCGTATCCATATCCAGAACCCGGTCGACGACAAGCTGTTCCTGTTCTCCCGCCGGATGTGGGACGCGGCAGCCGCGCGTGCATCCGATGTCGGCGCAGGGCACGAGGTGACGATCGGCGACGCCGACGCCGACTTCGCCGCCGGGATTGCCGAGGCGGAGACGCTGATCACCGAGATCGGCGTCGTGGCGGCGAAGTTCCCCTGCCCTGCCCCGCGGCTGAAGCTGCTGTTCATCACCAACGCCGGCCTCGACCGGCTCGCGCCGTTCGATTGGCTGCCGCCGGGCGTCGCGCTGCTGAACAACGCCGGCACGCATGCGGTGAAGGCCGGCGAGTTCGCCATCATGTCGGTGCTGATGCTGGCCAACCGCGTGCCGGAAATGGTGACCCACCAACGCGCCGGGCGCTGGCAGAAGCTGTGGGGCGCGGTGCTGGACGGGCGGCGTATCACGGTTGTCGGACTGGGCTCGCTCGGCGGTGCGGCGGCGATGCAGGCGGCGCGGTTCGGCATGCACGTGACCGGTGTGCGCGCCACCGCCCGGCCGCATCCGCACTGCGCCGAGGTGATCAGCACGGCCGAACTGGACCGCGCGCTGCCGCGGACGGAGTTCCTGGTGCTCGCCTGTCCGCTCACGGAGACAACGCGCGGGCTGATGGACCGGCGGCGCCTGGGCCTGTTGCCGCGTGGTGCCGGGCTGGTGAATATCGGCCGCGGCGCGCTCGCCGATCAGGATGCGCTATGCGATCTGCTGGACGAGGGCCATCTGTCCGGTGCGATGCTCGACGTGTTCACGCCCGAACCGATCCCGCCGGGGCATCGCCTGTGGACCACGCGCAATCTGATCATCAGCCCGCACACTGCCGCGGACGATCCGAACACGTATAATCCGCGCAGCCTGGACCTGTTCTTCGACAATCTGCGCGCCTGGCGCGCGGGCAGGCCGATGCCCAACCTGTTCGACCCGGCGCGCGGCTACTGAGAGGCGATGACGATGCAAGTCTATCAGATTCCCAAGCCGGAAGGCATCGACAGCCTGACATTGCGCGAGGCGCCGATGCCGCGGCCGGGCCGCGGCCAGGTGCTGGTGCGCATGCGCGCGGCATCGCTGAACTATCGCGACCTGATGGTGCTCACTGGTCGCTACGCGCGCGGCGCCCCGCTGCCTGACCTCGTCCCGCTGTCCGACGGCGCGGGCGAAGTGGCGGAGATCGGGCCGGACGTGACGCGGGTGAAACCAGGCGACCGCGTCGCCGGCATATTCATGCAGAGTTGGCTGGGCGGCGAGATCGAACCGGAACATGCGGCGAGCTCGCTCGGCGGCGCGATCCATGGCGTGCTGGCCGAATACGTCCTGTTCGACCAGCAGGGGCTGGTGCATCTGCCGGCACATCTGTCGTTCGAGGAAGGCGCGACGCTGCCCTGCGCCGGAGTCACCGCCTGGAACGCTCTCTATGGCGGGCGGCCATTGGTGGCCGGTCAGAACGTTCTGGTGCTCGGCACCGGCGGCGTATCGATCTTCGCCCTGCAATTCGCCCACGCCGCGGGAGCGCGGGTGATCGCCACCTCCTCGTCCGACGAAAAGCTTGCCCGCGCGAAGGCGCTCGGCGCGTCGGGCACGGTGAACTACAAGCAGCATTCCGAGTGGCAGAAGGAAGTGCTGTCGCTGACGGATGGGCGGGGTGTCGATCATGTCGTGGAGGTCGGTGGCGCCGGCACGCTGCCACGCTCGATCGAGGCGGCGCGGCTCGCCGGGCAGATCCATCTGATCGGCGTGCTGACTGGCGGCGGGCAGATCGATCCCACCGCGGCGATGCGCAAGGGACTGGTCCTGCGCGGCATCTATGTCGGCTCGCGCCAGATGTTCGCGGCGATGAACCGGGCGATTGCGGTGAACCAGTTGCATCCGGTGATCGACCGCGTCTTCGGCTTCGAGCAGGCCAGGGAGGCATACCGCCACCTGCAAGGCCAGTCGCATTTCGGTAAAGTGGTTATCAGGATCGAGTGAACCTCGGCACACGAAGGAGACAAGCGACCATGGAATTCGGCATGTTCCACGAGTTTCAAAGATTGCCGGGGCAGACTGAGGAGGACGCGTTCACCCGATCGTTCGAGCAGGTGGACGCGGCGGAACGCTGGGGCCTCGACGTGATGTGGCTGGCGGAGCTGCACACCGCACCCGAACGCTCGGTGCTGGCCGCGCCGCTGACCATCGCGACGGCGATCGCGGCACGCACCAAGCGGATGAAGATCGGCACCGCGGTGCAGGTGCTGCCGCTCTGCCATCCGCTGCAACTCGCCGAGGAGGCGGCGACCGTCGATCACATCAGCCACGGCAGGCTGATCTTCGGTGTCGGACGCAGCGGCTTCCCGCGTGTCTATCAGGCCTATGGCGTCTCCTATGCGGAGAGCCGCGAGCGCTTCACCGAGGTGCTGGAGATTCTCAAGCGGGCCTGGACGCAGGAGCGCTTCAGCTTCGACGGCAAGTACTACCACTTCCACGACGTGTGCCTGGTACCGAAGCCGTACCAGAAGCCGTATCCGGAGATTCGCGTCGCGGCGACCAGCCCCGACACCTATCCGGCCAACGGCGCGCTGGGGAATCCGATCTTCTGCGCGACGCGGCTCGGCGATCTGTCCGAGCTCGGACCAAATCTGGCGGCCTATCGCGAGGGCTGGGCCGCCGGTGGGCACGCCGGCAACGGCCAGGTGTTCCTGCGGGTGCCGGTCTATGTCGCGTCGACCGAGCAGCGTGCGCTATCCGAGCCGGAGGAGAGCGTGATGCACTTCTACCGCTATCTCGGCGAGCGCATCGAGGAATCCGCACGCCTGGAGGGCGCACGTGCGATCGAGAATCGCGCCGAACGCGGCCAGCGGCTGCAGTCGATCACCTATGACGAAGTGTTGCGCAGCAAAATCATCGTCGGCACGCCGGCGCAGGTGGTCGATCGGCTCGGCGCGCTGCGCGACGAGTTGGGCCTGAGCGGCATCCTGGCCGAGATGAACTGCGGCACCCAGATCCCGCACGAACGGGTGCTGACATCGCTGCAGTTGCTGTGCGAGGAAGTGATCCCGAAGTTCAAGTCTTAGCCCACCTCGCTAGCGCATTCCGCCGCATAGAAGGGCAAGCGTCATGCCTGAAGCCGCCTTCACCATCCCGGCGCGACGTGGGAAGGCTGCCTATGTCGCGGCAGGCCAGACCATCCGGGTGATCAACACACATGGCGAGCAGGTGGTCGACACCTGGGCGTTCAACCGCCGCGACATGACGGAATTCATGTCGATGGAACACAGCCGCGCCACGTTGCATCGGCTCATCCCGCGCGTCGGCGATGCGCTGCTGACCAATCACCGGCGGCCGATCCTGACTGTGCTGGAGGATACGTCAGGCGGCATCCACGACACGCTGATGGCGGCCTGCGATCGCTACCGTTACGAGGAGCTGGGCTGCACCGGATACCACGACAACTGCACCGACAACCTGGCACACGGCCTCGCCGAACTCGGCCTCACGCCGCCCGAGACGCCAAGCCCGCTCAATCTGTTCATGAACATTCCGTGGACCGTGGAGGGAGCGCTGTCATTCGATCCGCCGGTCTCCACGCCAGGCTGCTATATCAGGCTGCGTGCGGCGATGGACCTGGTCATCGCGTTCTCTGCGTGCCCGCAGGACATTCTGCCGATCAACGGCCGCGCGGGACAGCCGACCGAGGCCTACTTCCGCATCGAGCCGTAGTCATCCTACCGACCGAGCAGCCGCATCAATTGTTCAACCGTGAGTCCGGCGTCGGCGACTATGCGGCGGAGCGTACCGGCTCGCATCTGTTGATGGTCTGGAATGACCACTCTGGCATAGGGATCGTCGCGGCGAAGGATCATGTGGCTGCCGGCCTGGCGACGAAACACGAAGCCGGCCCGTTCCAGAGCAGTGCGCAATTCCCGGCCGGAAAGATCGGTCGGAAGCCTGGCCACTATGCGGCTTCGACCTCGACAAACTCGCGGCCAGCTTCGGTCGGAACAGGATCGCCGGCTTCGCGGCAATCCTCTACATAGAGTTCAATCGCTTCCCGAATATTGACGAGCGCCTCGTTGCGGCTATCCCCCTGGCTCACGCATCCCGGCAACGCAGGTACGCTCACCACGTAGCCGCCGTCAGGTTCTCTCTCCAGAACTACCGTATAGCGCATTGCCATCCTCGTTCGCACACGACGCTATTTCATAGCCGCCTTCCACGTCGACGTGAAGAACGCGAACAGCGCGTCACCCGCGATCACGCCAGCGCCGAACACCTCCATGCCCTCGCTCCTGGCGAAGCGCGCCCAGACGACGCGGCAGACGATGCCGGCCAGCACTGCCCAGCCGGCGAGCGGGAACGGGATCAGCAATCCGGTGGCAAACAGGATGCCGAGCTGACGTTTCGGCCCGCCGAGGAACTGAATGATCGCGCCGGGGATCGCCCACATGGCCAGCGACCACGCCACGTCCGCCGAGGCGCCCGCCTTGATGGTGGCGACGTAGACCCGGTCCACCGGGGCGACCAGGTTCTGCGCGAAGAAGCCGGGATAGGCCACCAGCACGACCACGCCAGCCACCAGGAAGGCGAACATCGCGGCGATGAGCTGCTGGCGCCGGCCATCCCGCTCGAACGCCGGATCGCTGCCGTAGCCGCGCAGCATGAAGCCCGCCTTCAGGTCATAGCCCATATCGGCGAAAGCCGGACCCGTTGCGGCCGAGAAACCCACCAGCAACGCCAGTGCAACCGGCGGGAAGCCGATCAGCATGCCGATCACCAAGGTGATCAGCGCCACCGCAAAGGCCGGGAACCAGCCGGAATGCATCGCAGCCAGACCGACGATCACCTCGTGCACCATGGCGGCGAAGGCGGCGTAGACCAGGAAGGCCATCAGCATGCCGACCGAGAGCTGCGCGGCCAGCCCGCCGAGCAACGCGATCAGCAAGGCGATCAGCAGATACACTGCCATGCCGAGGCCGAGCGTGCGTCGCACCTCGACCGGCGAGCGCCCCGCGGCGGAATGCACGCCGCCACGCCGCAGGATGATGATGGCGACCTGGATCAGCGCCACGATGCCGGCGCCGACCATCATGCCGTGCGGGATGTAGGCCTTGTTGATGTCGCCGCCGGGGATGATCGCGGCGAACCAGGGATTGTTGAACAGCAGCGTCGAATAGCCACGGACCAGCAGGCCGATGCCGAACATCGTCAGCGCCCAGATGTTGCCGATGAACGCGACGCCGAACGCAGACATGACGGCGGGTGCGATCAGCCAGTTGCCGGCGATGCCGATGATCACGCCGACGCCCAGCACCACCGCCTTCCTGCCACCCTCGTCGCCCGCACGGATCGCTTCGGCCGCCGCCGCGCCAGGCGGCCAGGCACCGGTTGCCGGGAACACCTCGGAATCGAACATGCGATACAGCAGATAGCCGTCGATCAGCATCGCCAGGAACACGCCGGCGAACAGCGCCGGCACGAGGTCGGGGCGGCCGAGCACAAACGGGATGCCGATCGGCAGCATCAGCGCGTTGCCGGCGCCGAATGTCGCTGCCGAGATCGCGCTCTGCGCCAGGTTCTGCACGTGGATCGAGCGATACCGCGCGAAAACCGCGAGCGGGATGCGGGCGAGCGCCATGCCTGCCAGCGCACCGATCAGTGACGTATTGGTGGTGATGCCGAGCGTGACGATGAGCTGCACGCCGATGATCGCGCCGACGACACAAAGCGGCGCGATCAGCAGGAGCGAGGAGAGTTCAAGAAAACGCGGATGGATGCGCGTTCCTGGTCTTGGTGTTGTCGACGTACTGTCAGTCGCCAGATCACTCATCCTCTGCCCCCTTTGCTATTCCGCTGCCTTGCCGGCAGCGATTTGCAGCCCATAGTCGCGCTCCGCGGCCTGCGGCGACACGACACCTTCCGCCACGTCCCTCTCCACCAGCGCAGCCGGCCGCGTGCGCGGATCGCCGAAGCCCGCGCCGCCCGCCAGTTGCACTTCGACGATCTGGTCGGTGCGAGTCAGCGTGACCAGCTCGCCGGTGCCGCAATCGTGCACCACGTTGCCATCCGGATCGAGTACCACGCCGCGCACGCCACCGCCGGGAAGCCCGCCGTGCAGGCCCTCCACCGTGACGCCGACACCTTCGGGATACACCGATGCCAGCGTCGGCAAGCCATCGTCGTACAGCTTGCGCAGGCGCGTGCGCACGCCGCAGCCGCCACGATGCTTGCCGGGGCCGCCGGAATCGGTGACGAAGGACTTCTCCAGCACGAGCACCGGCGCGCGCGCTTCCATCAGTTCGACCGAGGTGTTGGCTGCCGAAGTCGGATACAGCAGAGCGGACTTTCCGTCGCCGTGCCGCGATGCGCCCTGGCCCGCGCCCATGAAGAAATGGTCGGCATACACGGCGCCGTTCGCCTCGCGGCCATAGATGTTGATCGCCACTGGTAGCCCGGTGGCAGCCTGCACCTGGGCGGGCGCCGCGTCGGCGAGCGCGCGGAAGATGTTGGGCGCGATATACCAGCCGACGCGCGTACGCAGATTGACCGAGGCGGGCTTGGTACAATTGAGGATGGAGCCTTCCGGCGCCTTCACGGTGAACGGACGGTAGCAGCCGGCATTGCTGCGCACCTGCGGGCTCAGGATGCACTTCATCGGGTAGGTCGCATGCGCCGCGGTATAGGAGTAGGTGCAGTTCAGCCAGCCCTGCGGCAGTTGCTCCGGCGCGCCGGCGAAATCGAGCTCGATCGCGTCGCCCTGCACGGTGATCTTCAACGGATAGTTCAGCTTCTGGCCGAGTGGGTTGTTCCAAATTTCCGAGTGATACACACCATCCGGCAAGGCGCGGATCGCATCGCGCATTGCCTGCTCGGCGCGGGTCTGCACCACGTGGGCGAGAGCGCGCAGATCGTGCATGCCGTACTCGTCCATGAAGGCGAGCAGCCGTTCGGCGCCCAGGGCGTTGGCGGCGACGAAGGAATGGATGTCGCCAAGCACTTCCTCGCTCTTGCGCACGTTCTCCGCAATCAGCGTGAACAGGTCCTCGTTCGGCACACCAGCGCGATACAGCATCATCGGCGGGATCTGGATGCCTTCCTCGTAGATCTCGCGTGCACGCAGCGAATCCTTGGTGCCGCCGATATCGCCGACATGCCCGACCGTGCCGGTCAATGCCACTAGCACGCCGTTGCGGAACGCCGGCGTCACCACCGCGATGTCGAACAGATGCCCGGCGCACAGCCATGGGTCATTGGTAACCAGCACGTCGCCGGGCTTCAGCGTCTCTGGCGGGAACTTCTCCAGCAGCGCCTTCACCGCGCGCGGCAGCGTCAGGTTGAACACCGGCATGGCGCGCGGCGAGTGGGCGAGCGAGTCGCCACGCGCATCGAGCAGATCACAGGCGAAGTCCTGCGCCTCGGAGACGATCAGCGAGAAGGCGGTGCGGCAGATCGTGTGCCACATCTCCTCGACCACGGTGACGAGACGGCTCCACATGATCTCCAGCGACACCGGGTCGGCTTCGATCAGCGCCGCGGCCTGCTCGATCGGCGTATCGGCGGTGACGCGGACGGCAGGTGCGGCGGCAAGGCCGATGTCGATGGCAAGCGTGCCGGTCGCATCGACACTGGCTGCATCGCCGGGCGGAATGATCGTGGTCGCCTCGCGCTCCTCGATGATCGCCGGGCCGGCGATGCGCGCGCCCGGTGCCAGCGCATAACGGTCATAGACAGGTGTATCGACGAAGCCGCCGTCGAACCAAGCGGCGCGGATGCCCTTCCGTGCCGCGCCGGCGGAGCGTCCGCCGGCTTCGGTGAGCGAGAGTTGCGGCAGCTTCCCGCGGCAGCGCACGCGGAACGAGATCACCATCACGCCGACACCGCCATAGACCGACGTATAACGCGCGGCATAGGCGGTCGCGAACGCCGCACGGATCGCAGGCATCGCCGCGTCGGTGATGGTGCCATCCGGCAATTTCACGCTGATCTCGTGCATCTGGCCTTCCAGGCGCATGTCGGCCAGGCGTTCGCTCACCACATCGGCTTCGGCAACACCGGCGCCAAGCAGACGGGCCCGCGCGGCGTCGGTCAGCTCGCGCAGGATTGCTTCGATCGTGGCCGCGGCACCTGGAGCTTCGAGTCGTACCGGGTGGCTGCGCACCTGCTCGAACGACAGTGGTGCCGCGAGGAAGCCGAGCGCCGAGGCCGCGCCGGACGCCGGCGGGATCAGCACCTGCTTCACGCCGAGCACGCGCGCGACTTCGGCGGCATGTGCCGGGCCGGCTCCACCGAAACCGACCATGGCGTAGGCGCGCGGGTCCTTCCCCTTCTCCACGATATGGATGCGCGCCGCGGCGGCCATGTTCTCCACCACCATGCGGTGGATGCCCCAGGCCGTGTCGATCGGCGAAAGACCCAACTTTGCGCCGACACGCTCCAGCGCAAGTTCGGCGGCGTCGCGATCCAGCGCCATCCGTCCGCCGAGGAAGAAGCCGGGATCGTAGTAGCCGAGCAGCAGGTTGGCGTCGGTCACCGTGGGTTCGGTGCCGCCGCGCCCGTAGCAGGCAGGCCCCGGATCGGCGCCGGCCGAATGCGGGCCGACGCGCAGCAGCCCCACCGCGTCGATCGCTGCGATTGAGCCGCCGCCGGCGCCGATCTCGATCATGTCGATGACCGGCGCCTTGATCGGCAGGCCGGAGCCCTTCTTGAAGCGGTGCACACGCGCCGCTTCCATCATCGGCGCGATCTCGGCGCGTCCCCCTTCAATCAGGCAGGCCTTCGCGGTGGTGCCGCCCATGTCGAACGAGATCACGTCGGCCTTGCCGGCGGCGGCGCCGAAGAAGGCGGTGGCCAGACCGCCGCCCGCCGGCCCGCTTTCCAGCATGCGGATCGGGAAGGCGCGCGCGGTCTCGGCCGACAGCAGGCCGCCGGCGGAATGCATGAAAGTGAGCTCGCCGCGGAAGCCCCGCGCGCGGAACTCGCGCTCCAGCCTGGCGATGTAGCGGCCCATCAGCGGCTGCACATAGGCGTTCGCGCATGTCGTGTTGCAGCGCTGGTATTCCCACAGCTCGGCCACCACGTCGGACGAGATCGAGACGGCGAGATCCGGGAACGCTGCACGCAGGATGGCAGCCGCTTCGCGCTCATGCGACGGATTGCGGTAGGCGTGCAGGAAGCAGATCGCGATCGCTTCGACGCCCTCCGCCACGAGGCGCTGTGCCACGGCGCGCACCTCGGCGGCATCGAGCGGCGTCAGCACGTTGCCGTCGCGATCCATCCGCTCGGTGACTTCCAGGCGGTGGCGGCGCGGCACCAGCGGATCGGGAAACTGCAGGAACAGATCATAGATGTCGTAGCGTTGTTCCGTGCCCATCTCGAGGATGTCGCGGAAGCCGCGCGTGGTGATCAGTCCAAGCGTGGCGCCGCTGCGCTCGATCAGCGCGTTGGTGACCAGCGTCGTGCCATGCACGACATCCGCGATGTCGGCGAGGGTGAGGCCTGCGGCATCCAGCAGTTCGGTCAGTCCCTCCAGCGCGCCGACCGACGGGTCCTGCGGCGTCGTGAGGCACTTGTGCAGGCGGATCTCCGACCGTTCCGCATCAAGCAGGATGAAATCGGTGAAAGTGCCACCAATGTCGAAGCCGATGCGGTAGCGAGCGGAGCTGGTCATGCGGGAATCCTACGGCGCTGTTGCCCAACGGCGCTATGATTGTGCTTGGTCCCGCTGGCGCCCTCAACCCCTTGGATCGCGGTATTATTTGTCATGCCCGCGCAAAGCGGGCACCCAGGGCCAGAGGCCGATCCCCGCGGCTATGGATTCCCGCTTGCGCGGGAATGACGGTAGAGGAGGGAGCGCCAAGTCACTGAGTATGCATGGAGGCATCCCCATGGACCCGATCAAGCGGCCGACGCGCTACGAGGAACTGGCGGATCCGCAGGCGCGGCCGCGCTACACCGGCATACCCACATTCTTCCGCACGCCACACACGGAGTCGCTGGCCGAGGTTGATATTGGCGTGATCGGCGTCCCGTTCGACGGCGGTGTCACGAACCGCACCGGCACACGCCACGGTCCACGCGCCGTGCGCGACCAGTCCTCGCTGCTGCGGCGGCTTCATCCTACAACCCATCTGGCGCCGTTTGACGCCGCGCGGGTGCGCGACCTCGGCGATTGCTGGATCGAGCAGCCATTCGCCCTGGAAGGGGCGCTCGAGGAGATCGCCGGCTTCTACAGCATGATCGTCGCGGCCAACGTGGTGCCGCTGTCGGTCGGCGGCGATCATTCGATCAGCCTGCCGATCCTGCGCGCGGTGGCGGCGCAGCGCCCGGTCGGCATGGTGCATATCGACGCGCATTGCGACACCGGCGACGATTATCTGGGCTCGCGCTTCCACCATGGCGCGCCGTTTCGCCGGGCGACGGAAGAGGGTCTGCTCGATCCGAAACGGGTGATCCAGATCGGCATCCGCGGCACCACCAACGATCCCGACATGTGGGGCTTCAGCACCAGAAGCGGCATGCGCGTGCTGCCGATGGAGGAATTCCACGACAAGGGCTGGCGCTTCGCCGCCGAGGAGGCGCGGCGCGTTGCCGGTGACGGCCCGACCTACCTTTCCTTCGACATCGACAGCCTGGACCCGTCGCAGGCTCCCGGCACCGGGACGCCGGAAGCGGGCGGCATCACTGCGCTCGAAGCGCTTCGCCTGCTGCGTGCGCTGCGCGGCATCGACTTCATCGGCGGTGATCTGGTCGAAGTCGCGCCGCCATTCGACGTCGGCACCATCACGGCGTTCAACGGCGCGTCGATCCTGTTCGAGATTCTCTGCCTGCTGGTGGAGTCCTGGCAGGCGCGCAAGCGAGCCTGACAGGCTCGGCACCGGCAGAAGACGACGTGGATCAGACTATCGTCACCCGGGTGGACGTGCCAGGTCCGTGGCGGATGTCGCGCCGGCACGGCAGCCGGCTGGGCCCTGTCCTCGTCATCTCCCTCTGGCTGCATCTGACCTTGCTGCTCCTTCTGCTGGTCACGGTGCGCTACGAGCGACCGGAGGAAGAGTTGCCGCCGCCCGCCACCGTCGCGATGGTGTTCGAAGGCGGCAAGCCGGAAGGGCCGGCCCTGCCCAAGCCGCCGCTGGAAATCCCCGCTCCGGCCTCGCCGCCCGCACCCCCGCCCGCACCCGAACCGGTCCCGCGCGACACGGCCGAGCCGCCATCCGTGCCGCCATCGGTGCCCTCGCCACCCAAGGTGGCGGAACCTGCCGCTGTCCCGGCTCCCCCGGCGGTATCACCGCCCGCGCCCGTGCCTGCCCCGCCGCCCCCGCCAATGGCGATGGCGGTGCCGCGGCCGGCGTTGCCTCCCCCGCGGGCAGCGCCCCCGTCATCGCCTTCGCCACGGCCGGTCGCCCCGGCCCCGCCGGCGTTCCCCGCGCCGATGAACTTCTCTTTCAACCAGCCGCCGGCCCGGCCGCAACCGCGCAGCGCATCGCGCGCTCCGGCGACGCTGGATTTCTCGCTCGCGCCGAGGCAGGGCGCGACCGATGTCACACCGTTCTCGCGCGTCGCCGGCGCCCATGTAGGTCCGGACTGGCGCAATGAACTGAGCGCCTGGGTGCGGGCGCACGCCTATTATCCTGAACAGGCCGCGATGAACGGCGAGGACGGCAACGCGATGGTGCGCGTGGTCGCGAATCCCGACGGTCGCGTGACGTCGGTCCAACTGGAGAGCAAGTCGGGATCGGTCTGGCTCGACATGGCCTTGCTGGCGCTGTTCCGCGATGCGCACCTGCCGCCGCTGCATGGTGAGAACGAGCCGATCACCTTCGACTTCACCATGCACTACATCCTGATCCGCGTCCGCTGAAGCGCGGATGCCGGCGCCTGGCTATAGCGGGTTCAGGGTGACTGGAAACGCAAGCGAGCCTCGCTAATCGTGATGGGTTTCGCTCTGCTCAACCCATCCTACAGGTTACAGGCCGCGGCGTAGCGGCGTAGGCGTAGGATGGGTTGAGCAGAGCGAAACCCATCATCCGGGCGAGATTCCAGTTATGCTGAACGTGCTCTAGCCAGCCTCGGGCAACGGGCCCGGCCGGCCGAACAGCCAGCCCTGACCGAAAGCGCTGCCAAGTTCCTCCATCAGGTGGGCTTGTTCCTTGGTCTCAATCATCTCAGCTATTGCCTGGGCCCCCACCGAACGCGCGAGCACGAGCATGGATGTGACAAGGTCACGATCTCGCTTGCTGCGCATTGCGGCGTGGACATAGGCGCCGTCGATCTTCACGTAGTCCATGCGGAAGTCCCGCAGATAGCGGAAGGCGGCGGCGCCGGCGCCGAAATCATCGATACAAAGTCCGATATTGGAAGCACGCAGGCGGTCCAGCGTGGTCGCCGCGGCGGCCACATCCTGGATCTCCGCGGTCTCGGTCAGCTCGATCAGCAGGCGCCGATACGAGCCGCTCGGCAGAAGCGACAGCAGGCGCCCGCGGAAGGCCACGCTCTGCATGGACAGTCCGGAGACGTTCGCCGCGATCGAGCAGCCCGATACGCGCGTTAGAACCGAGAGCACTTGTTGCAGCACGGCAAGGTCGAGCTCCTCGGCAAGCCCCAGAGCTTCGGCGCAGGTGACAAAATCCTGCGTGGTCCGCCAGAGCATGCCATCGACGGCAATCGGGCGCAGCAGCGCCTCATAATGATGGACGGTCCGGTTACCGAGGTGCACGACGGGCTGGAAGACCAGATCGAAATGCCGCCCCGTGATCACATCGCGCAATGCATTGGCCTGTCCCCGGGCCTGGGCGATGAAGCCGGCGAGCCCGGCGGCAACCACTGCTTGCGACGGCGCTGGAGCCCCCTTCGGCGAACTTCGACAAGGCGAACCGCAAGGCTCTGACCGCCTGCGCCGGCTCAAGCCCCGACTCGGCCAAGCCGATCGCGTTGCCGTCGACCGAGACGGAGCGGCCGGCCGGCCCCGCCCGTATCAGTGCCTCAAGGCCCGAGGCGAGCATGGCTATGTCGAGCTGCCGCCGGCTCACCACGCCATAGCGACCTTCGGCGAGCTCCCCAACCGTCGTGTCGGGGCCCGCGACGCTGCCGAGCGCTTCACCGATCTCTTCGCGTAGCGTGCCGCGCTCGCTGCCGTTCAGGGAAGCGGTCGCCTCCGCCCAGCCCTTCACATCCAACAGGCCGAGCACCGTCGCCTGCCTGGTCCGCAATCGGGCTTCTGCCTCGCGGGCGAACACTGGTCCGGGCTGCACGCCATCGGACTTGGCCGGCGGTGATGCAGGCAGCGGACTGAGCGTCACGCAAAGGCGCGGGTGCGGACCGGGCAGTTTCAACGCGGCGAGCGCGCAGGGGCTCGCTGCCGTATCGTTGAGGTGCAGCACCACCGGCGATGTGTGACCACGCAATGTGACGCCGACGAGAGTGCGAGCCAATGCTTCATGGTCGGCAGGCGCGATCAGGCTGGCAAGATTGCAGCCGATAAAGCTCTCCGCCGGGCGGCCGAAGCGTACGTTGAACGCCCCAGCCGCCCAGGTGATGGTGGCGTCCGGTGCCGTCTCAATCAGCAGGTCTGCTCCGGCAAAGGCGAAAGCCAATAGCCGGTCGCGCGGCGCAGAGCGACCAGGAGGGGCGAACTGGGACATGGACCTGTCCTGCAAGGATTCGCAGCACCCACCCGGAAAGGTTGACGCAGGGTGAATTGCCACGTCTTTCCCGCCCTCTGCTTGTCCCATGCGAGGCGACGATTGTGGCTCGATGGATGTCGATGATCCTGCTCGTTTGTGTCAGCGCGGATTTGCTGGGCGGCTGCAGCACGGCGACTGTGCCGTCCGACGCAGCCGTGCCGATGGGCAGCGCGACCATCAGCGTGATCGCCCGCGGCTGGCATACCGATATCGGCCTGCCGGTCGACGAGGTCACCGGCCCGCTTGCGACCTTGGAACGTGATTTCCCAGGCATCCGCTTCATGGTGTTCGGTTTCGGGGAACGCGACTACCTGATGGCTCGGAGTGCCGGATCCGGCGAGATGCTGGCCGCGCTGTTCCCCAGCAAGAGCGCCATCCTGATGACCGCCCTGCGCGCGCCACCTACGGAAGCATTTGCCGACGAGCATGTGGTGACGCTGCGACTGACGCAGGACGGGGTCGACAGGATGGCGGAGCTCATCTGGCGGGCTTTGGAGAAGACGGCCGACGGGTCGGCGTATCGGCTCGCCGACGGCCCTTATCCCGGCAGCACATTCTATGCCTCGAACGAAACCTATGACGCGTTCCATACGTGCAACACCTGGACCGCGCTGCTGCTGCGCAGCGGCGGCCTGCCGATCAATCCCGATGGCGTGCTGTTTACCGGTCAGGTCATGCAACAGGTGGCACAGATCGCGGCGATGCAGGCCCGGCGGAACCGGTAATCAGCACGGCGGCTGAGTGCCATTGGGGCAGACAACAGTCGAGCCTGGTGGCACGACGACAGTGGTATGCGAGGGCGGCGGCGGATTGCTGCTGCTGAAGCTGACGCATCCGCCAAGCAGCAGGGGCAGAAGCAGGGCCAACAGGCAACGGCGCATGGCAACCATCCTCACAAGGTCGTGCAACCTGGCCCGACGCGGGCTGGACAGTCAATTGGCAGCGCGCACCGGTGACGACCAATCGCCGTCGCGTCACATCCCTGTGTGTCTCAGCGCATTTCCACCCGCACCCGCGGTGTGCCCGGCCCACGCAGCAGGTCGGGCGATGGCGGGCCCAGCACACCCCCTGGTTCACCATGCAGAACATCACGCGGCAGCGGCGGCACCTGCCGGCACGCGATGCCAGGCGGACCCATCGGCACGCCAACGTAAGCCTGGCCAGTCACACCATTGGGCACGCCAGGCCGCCCGGCGAGGTCGAGCGACAATGGCAGCATCGGTCCCGCCGAAGGCTCGATCGGACAGTCCGCCGGCTGTGCGGCGACCCCGCGCAACGCAACCACCATGAACAGCGAGCCGGCGAGCAGCGAACGCATGGCCTCAGCATGGGCGCGACAGGTTAACGCCTGGTTCGCGCGTGGACGCTCGAAAGCAGTGCGGGAATGAATACCAGGCTCGCCACCAGCGTACACGCCAGGCTGATCAGCAGCAGCCTGCCCATGCTGGCGGTTCCCGGATGCGCCGAGAGCGCCAGCGAGCCGAAGGCCGTCCCGGTGGTCAGTGCCGAGAACACGATCGCCCGCGCGGTCGCCGAACCGAGGATGGCATGCCGCCCCGCCCGCCAGTTCATCACGAAATAGATGTTGAATGACACGCCGACTCCCAACAGCAGCGGCAGCGCGATGATGTTCGCGAAGTTGAGCGGCAGCCGCAGCAGCACCGCCACAAGCAGCGTGAGCAGTGCCGAGAGGATGAGTGGCGCGAGGACGAGGCCAACGTCCAGCACCCGCCGCAATGCCAGGAACAGGATGACCGTGGTCGCCACCACCGCGATGATCGCCGCCGAGCGGAACGCGCCGACGATGGTTTCGCTGGTTGCCTCGATGGTCACCGCCGAGCCGCCAGCGTCCGGCGTCACCGCGGTCACCTGTGCGACGAATTCATGCAGTCCCTTGCTGCTGCGCGCCTGCGGAGCTGACATCACCTGTACCCGCGCCCGCCCGTCCGGCAGCCTCCAGTCGCGCGACACGTCGGGGGGAATCGAGGCGAGCGTCACCGGCTCGGCATTCAACGCCGTGCGCAGGTGATCGAGCTGATCCGGCAGGAATCGGGTGAGCGCATCATTCGTTGCGAGCAGTACCGGATCGGGCGCCGCCATGAGCTGGCGGAGGTCGCCGGCGATCGCACCCAGGGGATGGTCCTTCGGCAACTTCGCCAGCGCCGGATCAATCTGCGCCAGTGCCGTCTTCGCCGCCAGCCGCACCTCGTCCGGCTGGATCGGCGCCGCCGACTCGCGCGTCATCAGGGTCGGCGCCAGGATCGAATTGGCATCGGCAATGATCGCCAGCTTCGCCTGCTGGTCATCCGGCACGAAACTCTCGATGTCGATCACCTTGGAGACGGTGGACAGCTTCGCCAGCTTCGGCTTCAGCGAAGCCGCATCCGCCACGCTCGGCGCCAGGATGTCGATGCTGTACGGATTGGTGAGCGGATCATCCATCAGGTCATACAGGGTCCGCATCGCCTCGGTATCCGGATCCTTCGTGTGCAGCGGATCGGAATCGAATTCCAGTCGCGGCGAGACCGCGATCGCGAGCGCCGCAAGGGCGGCGAATACCGCGAGGATCGGCCGCCGATGCCGCGTCACGATCGGGTCGAACGGCGCGAGCCAGGCGAAGCCGACGACAGCCTCCTCGCCAGGCGGGCGGTACAGTGTGATCACCGCGGGCAAGAAGGCCAGCGTGCAAAGGAAAGCGATCAGCATGCCGATGCCGGCGATCAGGCCGAGTTCCGCCACACCGGAAAAATCGGTCGGCACGAAGCCCAGGAAGCCTGCCGACGTCGCCACCGATGCGACGAGGATCTGGACGCCCGTGCGCAAGCCGTTCTGGCGCATGGCCTCCGCAGGATCGGGATACTCGAAGCGCCGCTCGCGATAGCGCACCGAGAACTGGATGGCGAAGTCCACCGCGATGCCGACGAACAGGATGCCGAATCCCACGGACACGAGATTGAGCGTGCCGACGGCCACGGTAGCAAACAGCAAGGTCAGCATCAGGCCGAGGCCCAGTGTCGCGAGGATCGGCACGATCAGCCGCCAGGTCTGCACCGCGAGGAACAGCCAGAGCGTGATCAGCACCACGCTGCCGACCAAACCGATCACCGCCCCCTGCACGACGGTGGCGAACTCCTCGTCCGCCAGTGCCACCTGGCCGGTGATGCGCACGCGCGCCGCACCCGATTTGACGAACTCCAGACCGGCGATGATTTGGTGCATCGCGTCCGTCGCTTCGCCCCCTGGCTGCAACGCGCCAAAGTCCAGCTTTGGCTGCACCAGCACGAATTTGTATTTGCCGGCGAGATCATTCAGCCCGCCGCCCAGCAGCAGCTGCCACGACAGCGGGCGCGCATGTCCCGACAGCGCATCTGTCATGGCCTGATGAAATGCCTCGAGCGAGCCGAGATAGGGACTGAGATCCACGTCCCCCTTCGTGGCGCCCATGCCCAGCAGCGAAAGCGTGGAAAACAAGCCCCGCGCGGTCGGATCGGCGACGAGCTGACCGAGGAACGGTTGCGCGTCGATTGTGCGGTCCATCAGATCCGAGAGGGACTTCGCATCGAGGAACAGCAGCCCCTCCCTGCGCAGGAAGGGCGACGCATCGGGCCGCCGCACCGAGTTGAAATGAACGTGATCCCTGGCGAGGGCATCGGCCAGCGCGGCGGCCGTAGCTTCGGCCTCCTCGGGCTCCTGCGCATCGATCACCGCCACCAGCAGATCGCGGAACTGGGGGAAGTCCTTGTTCAACTCCGCCGCGCGTTGCCGCCAGGGCAGGCTCTCGGCGAACATCTGATCCGTGTCGGTGGTCACGCTCAGATGGTTGACCGCGTAGATGGCGGAGAATGCCGCCAGCGCGAGCCCGGCCAGCACCACGATGAGAGCGTGGCGGCGGCTGTATTCGACCAGACCGACGAGCAGGCGATTCGGCGACATTCGGATCGTTTCAATGGGTCAGCCCGGCGAACGCGGGCGGCGTGTGATAGTCGCTTGGCTGCCAGCGGTCCATGCCGGTCGCCCCGTGTTTGCACGGAGGCGCGCAAGCGGTAGGACATTGCGGCAGGCAGCGAGGAGGTTGATCCGATGTCCATGTCCACGACCGCGACGAAAGACCGGGTCGGGCCGCGCAGCCGCCCGCCGTTCCGCGCCGACCATGTGGGAAGCCTGCTGCGACCCCGCGAGCTGGCCGAGGCTCGCGCCGCACGCAAGGCAGGAACGCTTTCCGCCGAGGCGCTGCGCTCCGTCGAGGACCGCTGCATCAAGGCAGCGATTCGCAAGCAGGAGGAGCTCGGCCTGCGCGCGGCGACCGACGGCGAGTACCGTCGCGCCTATTGGCACTACGATTTCGTGTCGGGCCTGGATGGGGTCGAGCTGTACGAGCCAGAGCAGAAGATCCAGTTCAAGGGCGGCGTCCCCTTGCCGCATGCGTTGCGGGTCACTGGCAGGATCGGCTGGGGCAAGCCGGTCATGGTAGACGATTACCGGTTTGTCGCGAGCCATGTCCGGAGCGCGGTGCCGAAGATGACCATTCCGTCACCTTCGGTGGTGCATTTCCGCGGCGGCCGGCGGGCGATCGATGCCAGGACCTATCCGGACCTGGATGGGTTCTTCGCCGATCTCGGCGAGGCATACAACAAGGCGGTGGCTGCGTTCGGTGCGGCCGGATGCCGCTATCTGCAACTCGACGAGGTCAACATCGCCTATCTGTGCGATCCGGAGCAGATCGCGGGATTGAAGGCACGCGGCGAGCATGTGGAGAACCTGCTGCAGGTCTATGCCGAGATGCTGAACCGCGCGATCGAGGGACGGCCGGACGGCATGGTGATCAGCATGCATCTTTGCCGCGGCAATTTCCGCTCCACCTGGGTCGCGTCAGGCGGCTATGAGCCAGTGGCCGAGGTGCTGTTCAATCAGATCAACTCGGACGCCTATTTCATGGAGTATGACAGCGACCGCGCCGGCGGCTTCGAGCCGCTGCGCTTCGTGCCGCGTGGGAACAAGGTGGTGGTGCTGGGTCTGGTCACCAGCAAGTCGGGGGTGCTGGAGAGCAAGGATGAGCTGAAGCGGCGGATCGATGCGGCGAGCAAGTACCTGCCGCTCGAGCAGCTCGCGCTGTCGCCGCAATGCGGGTTCGCATCGACCGAGGAAGGCAACCTGCTGACCGAGGAAGAGCAGTGGGCGAAGCTGCGGTTGTGCGTCGAGGTGGCGCAGGAGGTCTGGGGCGGGGTCTAGCCGTCATGGCCGGGCTTGACCCGGCCATCTACCCC
>JBGPND010000039.1:0-31838 GCA_041487355.1 Acetobacteraceae bacterium
CCAGCGCGCGCGTCGGCGCCGGCCTCGGCACGATCGCCCGGGTCGTCGCCTCCGGCGAGGCGATCTATCGCGGCAAGCTCGCGTTCGCCGAGGCGGAACGGCGCGTCCGCACGTGCTGGCAGCCGTTCCACGACACGCTTGCCGCGCTGATCGCGGCGACGCGGGCCCAGTTCGGCGTCTGCCTGCTCATCGACTGCCATTCCATGCCCTCGCACGGCCACACCGTCCGCTCTGGCGGGAAGCCGGCGACCTTCGTGCTTGGCGACGCGCATGGCACGGCCTGCACACCGCGCGTGACGCGGCTGGCGGAGGACCTGCTGTCCCAGTTCGGCCATCCGGTGCGGCGCAACGATCCTTATGCCGGCGGCTATATCACCCGCCATTACGGCCGACCGCGCGAAGGCGTCCATGCGCTGCAAATCGAGATCGCCCGCGAGCTTTACATGGACGAGGGCCGCATCGAGCGCCTGCCGGGCTTCGCGGCGGTGCAAGCGGCCATGACCCGATTGATCGCCGGCCTTGCCCGCAATGCCGGGATACTGACCGAAGGCTGACCCGGCCGCCCAAAAAAATGGCGGCGCTTGTGGCGCCGCCAAGTTTAGGGAGGAAACGTCCAAGAAAGCAGACAGCGCGACCAGGGGTCGCATTGCTGCGATGCACAATCTAGGCGATCGGTCATTCGTCTGCAAGCGACATTTTGCAATGCAGCATTGCCCGTTGGTCAGGGCCCATGGTGCGCCGGGTGGGCGTTGGCAACGGTCCGCTAAGGCTTCGCCCCTATCATCGCCCCATGCGGCGTCTCTTTCTCACCACCCTGATTCTCCTCGGGCTCACGGTGCCTCCGCTCCGGGCGCAGCCGATCCTGCCTCCAGGTAGCGCCCAGGGCGTGCTCTGTCGCCTGGCGGTCGGGGCGGCCGAACGGGGAAGCGGAATACCGCCACATCTGCTGGCCGCGATCAGCCGGGTCGAGAGCGGCCGGCGCGATCCGGCCACCGGAGCCTGGCATCCCTGGCCATGGACCGTGAATGCCGAGGGACAGGGGTTCTTCTATGACAGCAAGGCCGAGGCGGTCGCCGCTGTCCGTGGCATGCAGGCGCGGGGGATTCGCTCGATCGACGTCGGCTGCATGCAGGTCAACCTGATGCACCACCCGGACGCTTTTCCCAGCCTGGACCTGGCGTTCGATCCATCCGCCAACGCCGCCTACGCCGCGCGGTTCCTCAAGGAGTTGTTTGCGCTGACCGGCGACTGGACCAAGGCCGCCGCGATGTATCACTCGGCGACGCCCGACCTGGCCGCCGACTACCAGCGAAAGGTATTGGCGGTCTGGCCGGAGGAATCGCGTTTGGCGAGCAGCTTCGCGGGGTCGCCCTTGGCCCAGGCCTGGGGAGCCACCATGACCACCACCCCACCGGGGTTCATGCGCGTGATGCGACTCCAGCCGCCCGGACAGGCCGAGGCCCCGCGGATGATCATGTTGCCGATGGTCGGCGGTGCAACGCCGCCGGGACGCGGCCTGGATGCCTATCGGGCGGCCCCCATCGGGCTCGCCTACCAGCCTCCACCGCGTCGCACCGGCGGGTAGCATCAGGCAGCAAATTCGCCGCGGATCGCCACCGAATGCTCGCCGATCGCCGGCACCGGTCCCAACGGCCGCACGCCGTCGCTGAACAGCACCGGCGGGGCGGCAAGCGCCACGTCGCCATTCGGCGTCTGCACGGTCGCGCGGCGCAGCGCGGAATGGCGGGCAAACGCCGCCACGTCGTTGACGAAGCCATAGGCGGTGTTGGCGGCGCGGAGTTTCGCGGCAGCCTCGGCGCGGGTCAGCCGGGCAAAGACCGCGGCGATGTGCGCATCGACTGCCGGGCGGTTGGCGACGCGGGACACATTGGTCGCGAACCCGGCGCGCCGCGGCAGGTCCGGTTCGTCCAGGAAGCGGGCGCAGAATTCCGTCCATTCGCGCTCGTTCTGGATGGCGATCAGCACCAGGGCTCCGTCGGATGTCGAGAACGCGCCATAGGGGCAGATGGAGGGATGCGCCAGGCCAATGCGTTCCGGGGCCTTGCCGGTGCCTTCGTAGAACAGCAGCGGCACGTTCATCCAATCCGCCATGCCGTCGAACAGGCTGACCTTGAGACCCTTGCCACGACCGGTGATGCCGCGCTCGATCAGCGCCTCCAGCACGCCGGCATGCGCGGCCATGCCACAGGCGATGTCGCAGGCCGAGACACCGACGCGGCCAGGTCCGGCGGGATGCCCGGTGATCATGGCCAGCCCGGATTCCGCCTGCACCAGCAGGTCGTAGGCCTTCATGGTCGCATAGTCGCCGGTGTCGCCATAGCCCGAGATGTCGACGGTGATCAGCCGCGGATGCCGCTCGCGCAGCGCGTCGGAGCCGAAGCCGGCGCGGGCGGCGGCACCGGGAGCGAGGTTCTGGATGAACACGTCGGCACACGCGAGGATGCGGTGCAGCAGGGCGGCGTCTTCCGCGAGCTTGATGTCCGCAACGAGGCTTTGCTTGCCGCGATTGAGCCAGACGAAATAGCTGGAGAGCCCCTTTGCCGCCGTGTCGTAGCCGCGCGCAAAGTCGCCTTCGGCACGTTCGACCTTGATGACCCGCGCGCCGGCATCGGCGAGCCGAGAACTGCAATACGGCGCGGCCACCGCCTGCTCGAGCGCGACGACAAGCAGGCCGGCAAGCGGCTTGCCCATCAGTAGCTGCGCGGCAGGCCGAGCACGTGTTCGGCGATATAGGAAAGGATCAGGTTGGTGCTGATCGGCGCCACCTGATACAGCCGGGTTTCGCGGAACTTGCGCTCGACGTCGTATTCCTCCGCGAAGCCGAACCCGCCATGCGTCTGCAGGCAGGCCTCGGCGGCGGCCCAGGACGCGTCCGCGCCGAGCAGTTTCGCCATGTTGGCTTCCTCGCCGGGGGTGAGGCCTGCCTCGAACTTGGCGCAGCCCTCGCGGATCATCAGCTCGGCGGCGCGCATCTGCGCATAGGCGCGGGCGAGCGGAAACTGGATGCCCTGGTTCTGGCCGATCGGCCGGCCGAACACCTGCCGGTCGCGCGCATAGTCGGTGGCCTTCTTGAGGAACCATTTCGCGTCGCCGATGCATTCGGCGGCGATCAGCAGACGCTCGGCGTTCATGCCGTCGATGATATAGCGGAACCCCCTGCCCTCCTGGCCGACCAGATTCTCGGCCGGCACGATCATGTTGTCGAAGAATATCTCGGTGGAGTTGTGGTTCATCATCGTGCGGATCGGCCGGATGGTCATGCCGTGGCCGAGGGTTGCGCGCATGTCGACGATGAAGGTGGAGAGCCCGTCGGTGCGTTTCTTCGCCTGGTCGCGCGGAGTGGTGCGGGCGAGCAGCAGCATCAGGTCGGAGTGTTCGGCGCGGCTGGTCCAGACTTTCTGGCCGTTCACCACATAGTGGTCGCCTTCGCGGCGGGCGAAGGTGCGCAGCGAGGTGGTGTCGGTGCCGCTGGTCGGCTCGGTGACGCCGAACGCCTGCAGGCGCAGTTCACCGGTGGCGATCTTCGGCAGGTATTCCTGTTTCTGCCTGGGCGAACCGTGCCGCAGGATGGTGCCCATGATGTACATCTGCGCGTGGCAGGCCGCACCGTTGCAGCCCTCGGCGTGAATCGTCTCGAGGATCGCCCCGGCGGCGGACAGCGGCAGGCCGGCGCCACCGTATTCCTCCGGGATCAGCGCGGCGAGGTAGCCGGCTTCGGTCAGGGCGCGGACGAATTCCGTGGGGTACGTGCGATCGCGGTCCAGGTTCCGCCAGTACTCGCCGGGAAACCGCGCGCAGAGTTTCGCGACCTCCGCGCGGATTTCGGCGTGCGGATCGGTGGGAAGGGGCTGGTCCATGGCGGTCTCCCGAGGCTCGCCCGGGCTGCTTAGGCGTCCGGGTTCGGGCGTGCAAGCGACCGATAGGTTCCGTGAGGGTCGTCCTGGTGCGTCTCACCGGCGTCTCATGTGCCGCCGAAGGAGACGATGTCGCATGGAGCGAGAGGCGGGGCGATCGAGCCTGGCCCATCGTCCACGAAGCGGGGGCATGAGCATCAGGATCAGCATGGGCCAGAGAACAGTCGAAGCAGCGACGCCGCTTTTCACGTCATGGCCGGGCGTGCTTTTCACGTCATGGCCGGGCCTGTCCCGGCCATCAGGAGCGGCACCCTGCCACGACGGATGGCTGGGACAAGGGCTCCGGCCATGACGGTTGAAAGCAAGCCCGTCTGATGCGCGGTCAGGCCGCAGCGGCCATAGCGCGATGGGCTGGCGCATCGAGCACGCACAGGATGACGCTGGTGCCGGTGACAATTGCATTCACCAGCTCTGGCGAGGGCGGACAAAATCGAGCTTCACCGGTAGGCCACCCGGGGCGCGGATGCGCGCGGCGCGCTGCGGGTGGATGACCTCATATTGTTGGGCCTCGGCCCCGAGGTCGGACGCCGGGTCCGGTTCGGCTGAGCCGTGCACCGAGACTTTGCGGACCCAGCAGCCGGCACGCGCCATGGCCGCGGGATGCATCGCGGCCTCCGCCTTCTCGCGCGCCGCCTGACCCCGCCGGAGGATGTGCAGCCCGCTCTCCATCTGGCGCATCATGCCGGCGGCCCGGGCTCGCCAGCGGCGCGCGGAACCGGCGTCCATGCCGGGCTGGGCGGCGAGTCGGAGACAATCCAAGGCGTGCGCGTTGGCCGCGACGATCTGGGCGGCGAGCAGGGCTTCCAAGGCGTCCGCCGGGTACAGCGCGGCGACGGCGGCGATCGCGGCCTCGTCGCGCGCGGCGCGGTTTTCCGGCGTGTCGGTGACGGGCGGCGGCAAGGTGGCCGTGAGCGTGGCAAACACGTTGCGGGCGACGGCGGCGGGAAGGTTTGGGAGGAAGGCGGTGACGCGCATGGGATTGTGCCCTGGGAGACAATTGCAGCGTGGGATGTGGGTGTTAGTTACACTATCTGCAAGAGATAGTCGATCTATCATGAGGACCGATGCTGGCGCGCGAGCCTGGCTCAGCGTGGCGGCCGGTAGCGGCCCGGCGAGGTCACTCGGGCCTGGCCCGCCGCGCTGCGAGGAGCGCCTGCCGCACATCGGCTTCCAGCGCGGGCAATTCGTCCTGGATGGCGTGCCATATCACCGGCAGGCTGAGCCGGTCATAGGCATGCCGCAGGCGGTTGCCCATGCCTCGGATGTCACCCCACGGTTGGTTGGGCACCAACCGTGCGGGCTGATCGCCGAGGCAGTCCGGAGCGGCTGTCATTGCGAGGAGCGAAGCGACGAAGCAATCCCGTGCCAATGAGGCACCAGCGTCTGTAGAGCACCGCAGACAGTTGCGGCTCTACCGGTCGTGCGTGCTCTGACCGAAATTGCTTCGTCGCTTCGCTCCTCCCAATGACAGTGGGGCCGCGTTCGCCAGTCAGACCGATAGTGCTTCAGAAGGCACGCCGCCGATCCCGATCCACATTGGCACGGATGCGCGGCTGTTCGATCGGCTCGGGCAGGAGATCGACGGCGTGGCCGAGGATCTCCGCCAGGCGGCGCTCCAGGCCTGCCAGGCGGATCAGCCCGATGCGCGCAGCCGGGTCCGGCTCCACGACGAGGTCGAAAACGCTGGCCGGACCGGCCTCGCCGCGCGCCAGCGAGCCGAACACGCCGACCTGGCGGATGCCTGCCTGCCGCAACTCGGCCGCATGCGCGCGCAGTGTCGCGATCGCCTGCTCGGCCGTCGGTGCGGTGGAGGCGCTCATGGCGGGCGAACATGGCACAGGAGGCGGCGGACGGAGGTGGCCTGTCTTCGGGGGCTATGTGCTCCCGGTGGCGCGGGTTCGCGGAGTGAGGCGGTCTGCGGCGGGAGGGGAACGATGGCGGGATCGAAGCTATTGGGTCAGTTCGAAATTCAGCTCCCGACGCCTTCCAGGCATTCGGCGGCGACGAGTCATTCGTATCTTGGACAAGCCGAGCGGCGAAGTGACTTTGGCACTAACGCCTTACGCAACGATCAGATGCCGGAATGTCGTGATACTAACTCCTTGTGACATGTTAGCTTGACAACCAATGAACTAAAGAATCTTTTCTGAGACGAGTGGCGATAGACTTGATAGTCATTGCGACGAGTGATCCGAACACACCGAGAAGAGAAAGACGAGGTTCCCAGCTCAACATCTCCCACTTGGTCGGATTCATCCTACTGCCATCCTTCAGCAATGCCTTCGCTGAGCCTAGAAAACGTAATTGGCCTGCCTTTTCGAAGGTGCCGCGTAACTGACCAAGGGCAAAGTAACTCGCGAATGGATGAGTTGTGGTCGGCGATCCGTCAATCTCAAGGTTCGCTACATTCCCTTTGAATTCAAGCATGCTCACCCAACCAGGTTTCGCTTTAGCCAAAGCATCTTCACTTAGGCCACTGACTGTTACCCACCCGCTGCCACCGCTCACCCGAAGCTCACTATCTTTCCTACCATATAGCCGATCCGCCGTGGACCTGCTGTGGATGCGGACGAGAGCGCCCATGACAGGGCTAGATTCGGAAGAGTCCAAATTGCCCTTTTTGAACACTTCGCCGGCGGCAAGACCCGTGCATTCGATTATATCCGAATGAGATTTCTGTCGTGGCGCTTCAAGATTGATAGAATAGTCCTTCTGATTCGCCTGGATATGTAACGTCCTAGCCGACACGGCTGCGGCACCGCCAACGGTGTTTAATAGTGGTGCATAGACATAAAACGCCGTCGAACCACTCGTAACCCAGTACCTCAGAGTGGCATCTTCGTCGACGAACTGGGTTAGCTTAACAGTTTTGGATCCTTCGTCACGATCTATCCAATACGCTGAAGGAGGATTGATATCCAACTTCAGCCTTCCAGAAGATTCTTCACTCTCGGTGCTGAACTCGCTCATGCCTTGATCAAACCAGACATTTAACGTCTTGACATCGTCAAGCGTAAAGGGGCGTGCGGAGTTAGCCGCATTAGTGAGCTCTGCTCCTTTCATGCAACCAGCATAAAGCTCGATCGTTGCGTCAAAGATAGGTGTACCTAGCGCACCCCATTGCGCCTTAAGCATACCATGAGGGCTCGTCCATCGCGCGGTCCCGCCGCGAACGTTGCCTGGCACAAGTTCGAAAGGCGGCGTGCCGTCGTGCAGACTGTTCTTTGCGTTCTCGCTTTTTTCTTTGGGCTTGGTCGCGAAAACGCCTGAAACCGGGTGATCAAGGAGGACATCCAATTTGACCGACAGGGGCTTATAAAACAGGTCGGCACCGATATAAATGCACGTAGAACCAAACACCCCTCCTATAATGGCGAACGCAGCTGCGAAAGCCCGGCGGAGCACACGATGGCCCGGCGCGTTGTTGAAGCAGAAATCGCACCCGATGAGTATGGCGATCGTCATAATTGATATAGCGATCGACCCGAAAAGATTTGCTGATATATTCTCGGTGACAAGATTTATAGTGAGTTTATTGTTAATCAGGGCTGTGGCCAGGTCAACCGTCGTTAATACTGTGAAGGACGACACAATGGCCGATGTCAGCACCTGACGTGCCGTGAGACGGCGTAGCGAAAAAATGCTAATCACGGCGCCCATAGCTAGCGGGAGCCAATGAAGACCCTCCAGCAACCATTCAGGAAGGCTTGGGAACCGGACCAGCGAGTCCTGGTAAGCGGATCCATAGATCGTGACGGCATCGCTGTTGATCAGCGACACGATGAACGTCTGTACCTGCGAGCCAGTACTCAGAATAAAGGACATGCCAACGGCGAGAGATCCGGTGGCCACTCCCCACACTCTTGGATCGCGAGGGATGAAATAGCTTCTCAGTTCCTTTAACAAGGATTGCGTTCGCATGGGCCTTGCAGTTCAGGTCAATTCAGGACGCTCAGTCCTCCGAGCCCGCATGATACCATCATTGCAAGCTCGCTGGAATGCGGCGTTTGACATTCTTCCTTTCTCTGCGACATCGAGGGCATGCCTCAGCGATCTCTGCGTTGGACCTTGCGTACCTCGCCCCACCGCAGCCCATCGGCGTGACCCAGCGGAACCATCCGCACCCCTCCAACCGCCCTGGCAACCAAGACAACGCCAGTGCAGCATGACGTGAATACACAGGGGACACGTCATGCCGGAACTCAAACACCGCCTGCGCCAGGACGGCCGCACGTTCGGCTGCATGGTGATGGAGTTCCTGGTGCCCGGCATGCCGGCGATCATCGCCGCGACCGGCGCCGATTTCGCGCTGTTCGACATGGAGCACACCGGCGCCACGCTGGAGACGATGAAGACGATGGTCGCCGGCTGCCGCGGCATCGGCCTGGCGCCGCTGGTACGCGTGCCGCGCGGCGAGTATCATTTCATCGCCCGCGCCCTGGACGTGGGCGCGCACGGCGTGATGGTGCCGATGGTCAACTCCGCGGCCGAGGCGGCACACATCGCCGCCTGCGCGCACTACCCGCCGGCCGGGCGGCGCGGTGCCGCGTTCGGCGTGGCGCACGACGACTACCGCGCGGCCGATCCCGCCACCGCCATGGCACGTGCCGCGGAACGCACACTGGTGATCGCGCAGATCGAGACGGTGGACGGTCTGCGCGATGTCGAGGCGATCGCCGCCACGCCAGGCATCGACGTGGTGTGGCTCGGCCATTTCGACCTGAGCAACTTCATGGGCATCCCCGGCCAGTTCCAGCATCCGGATTTCCTGGCCGCCGTGCACCGCACGGTCGCCGCGGCGCGGGCGCACGGCAAGGTCGCCGGGTTCATGGCCGCAGACGAGGCCTGGGCGCGCGAATACTGGGGCCATGGGTTCCGCATGATGGCGTTCGGTCTCGACCACCTGCTGTTCCAGGCGGCGCTGCGATCCGGGCTGGAGACGCTGCGCGGGCTGCAACGTGAATAGGAAGTGGGACGCGTTGCCCGGTCATTCCGCCTTCGACGGCGACCAGTTATAGACCCGCCGTAGAGTCTCACCCATAAGAACGGCCCGATCGCTGTCGGACAGGCGGTCGGTGACGCGAAACGCCTCGACCCCCTGCTCGTATGTCAACAACGCGACCGCTCGGGTCCAGTCGGTGCCCCACATGCAGCGATCAAAGCCAAAGGCGTCGAAGATGCGACAGAGCGGATCCCACAGATCGTTGTAGGGGAAAGGCTCGTGCGACAGCGTGCAGGCCCCGGAGATTTTCACCGTGATGTTGTCGTGGGCCGCCAAGGCCAGCAGCTTCGGAAGATCGGCGAACGGCTCCGCGGGGGCTGGCGGCTCGTGCGGCTGCTGCAGCCCGAGGTGGTCGATCACCAGCCGCGTGTCGGCGTTCCGGGCCGCCAGCAGTCCGGCCTGCTCCAGGCGCCCCGTACACATGAGGTTGACCGGCAGGGCGTGTCGCGCGGCGACGGCCAGAACCCGGTTGATGCCAGGTCGGCCGCGTCGGTCGACA
This sequence comes from Acetobacteraceae bacterium, assembly GCA_041487355.1. GTDB lineage: Bacteria > Pseudomonadota > Alphaproteobacteria > Acetobacterales > Acetobacteraceae > JAMXLO01. Next base: position 9,437 of record JBGPND010000039.1, read on the forward strand.
CGCCTCCTCTCATCATGATCCGGATGGCGACCGCTCCTTCGGTGGCCGCCCAGTCGGCGATTGTATCGGCCACCCCGGGATCGGCCGAGTCGACCGGCTTGATCAACCGGAACCGGCTGGGATGCGCCGCGTGAACGGCGATGGCGTAGCTGGCGTCGTAGCGGTACATGGTGAACGGCGAGACCAACAGCGCGCCGTCGACACCGACGGCGTCCATGGCAGCCACCATGTCGTCGCCCGTGACCTCTGCCGGGCCGCGGAGAACGGCGGCCCAGGGGCGGCCCGGGTGGTCGCGTTCGTAGGCGTGCACTTGGGCATCTATTGTGAGCATGGCTTCCAACCTTCACCCTGATCGATGTCGTCCACCAGCGTCGTCAGCTCGGCAACCAACCCGGTTGGTCTTTCCCTGCGGCACCAAGCTGCACAGCATACGTCCCCACGATAGGCCTCGTAGCAAACCGCCGTCACGTCACGATGGGCGACGCGAGCGGCCGGAGCTGGCAACTCGTCCCCAGGAGCCGCCTTCCCCGCCGCAGCGGGGCATGCGAACCTGTGGCCATACAGACAGGAGACATCGATGATCGAGCTCTACGGCATGGGCAGCCCCAATGTGGTGAAGATCTACATCGCGCTCGAGGAGCTCGGCCTGCCCTACAGCGTCCACCCGGTGGACGTGTTCACCGGCAAGCAGTTCGACGCGGCGTTCCTGAAGCTCAATCCGATGGCCAAGGTGCCGGTCATCGTCGACAGCGAGGGCCCGGGCGGCAAGCCCTGCACGTTGTTCGAATCAGGCGCCATCCTGCTGTATCTCGCCGAAAAAAGCGGGAAACTGCTGCCCAAGGACATGGCCGCGAAATACCAGGCCATCGAGTGGATGATGGTGCAGATGACCACCGTCGGCCCGATGTTCGGCCAGCACGTGCACTTCACCCGCTTCGCGCCTCCCGGCAACGACTATTCCAAGAGCCGCTACGCCACCCAGGTGCATCGCGTGTTCGAGGTGATCGAGCAGCGGCTCGGCGAAAGCGCCTGGCTCGGCGGCGCCGAATACGGCATCGCCGACATCGCCACCTACCCGTGGGCGCGCAACATCCCGGTGCTGCTCGGCGCCGGTGCCGCGGAGAAATACCAGAACGTCATGCGCTGGGTCGGCATCATCAACGAACGTCCGGCAGTGAAGCGCGCGCTGGCGGCGGTGGACGACGTCCGGGCAAAGACGACGCAGTTCGACAAGGCGCAGCCCGACGCGCTCGACAAGGTGTTCGGCCGCGGCCAGTACGCCGCCGCCTGACCTCGCTGTCATTGCGAGGACTGCGAGCCGAAGGCGCGGCAGGACGCGGCAATCTCGATCAGAGTGCGCAACTGGCCCGAGATTGCTTCGCCTTCGGCTCGCAATGACAGGAAGGCCGTCCGGGCCGCCTGATGCCGGACACGACTGTTGAACCGCCCGGCGGCGGCCCCTACCATCCAGCATTGGAAGCGCGCGTTTCCAGGCTGGAGGACGATGTGCATGACATGACGGCCACGCTGAGCCGGTTGGAGATGTCGGTCGCCGAGATCAAGGCCATGTTGAGCGCCACGCTGCCGCATCTGGCGACCAAGGCCGAACTGGCTGAATTGCGCCTGACGACGAAGTCGGACCTGACCGAACTGCGCCTGGCAACGACGTCGGACTTCGCCGAGCTGCGCCTGGCGACGAGTGCGAACCTGACCGAGCTGCGCGTGGCAACGACGTCGGAGTTCGCGGCTCTGCGTGCGGACCTCGCTGAAAAACCCGGCAAGACGTATATGTGGGGCGTGTTGACGGCATTGCTCACGGCCTATGCCTGCGGCCTCGCCGCGCTCGCCATCCTGAAGTAGCCGCCCGCATGCACCAACCGCCCTGGCAGGCGCAGGTCTACGCCGCGCTGAAAGCCGCACGCATCGTCCAGCTCGGCTACGTCCCGGACGCCGGCCACGCGCACCTGATCGAGGCGGCGCACGCCGACCCCGACATGCGGGCCGTCGTGCTCACCACTGAGGAGGAAGGCATCGCACTCGCCGCCGGCGCCTGGCTCGGCGGCCAGCGCGCCGTGCTGCTGATGCAGTCCTCCGGCGTCGGCAACTGCATCAACATGCTGTCGCTGCCGGTGAACTGCCGCATGCCGTTCTTCACCCTGGTGACGATGCGGGGCGAGTGGGCCGAGTTCAATCCGTGGCAGGTGCCAATGGGCACCGCCACGCCCACCGTGCTGACCACGGCCGGCGTTCATGTCCGCCGCGCCGACCGCCCGGACGACGTGGCGGAGATCGTCGCCGCCTCGGCCGCGCTCGCCTTCGACAGCGCCGTGCCGGTCGCGGTACTGCTCTCCCAGCGGCTGATCGGCGCCAAGGCTTTCGTGAAATGAGGAACGACGGGACACTGAACCGGCGCGCCGTCGCCGCAACGCTGCTGCGGGACCCGGGAGACCTGATGGTCGTCACCGGCCTGGGCGCACCCAGCTACGATGCCGCTGCCGCCGGCGACCGGCCGGCCAATTTCTATCTCTGGGGGGCGATGGGCGGGGCAGCGATGATCGGCCTCGGCCTTGCGCTCGCCCAGCCTGCCCGCCGCGTCCTGGTGCTCACCGGCGACGGCGAGATGCTGATGGGCATGGGCTCGCTCGCCACCATCGCCGCGGCCGGCGCCGCCAACCTCGCGATCGCGGTGCTGGACAACGCGCGCTACGGCGAGACCGGCTCCCAGCGGAGCCACACCGGACTAACCACCGACCTCGCCGCGGTAGCCGCCGCCTGCGGCTGGACCGCCACCACCACCGCGCGCGACATGGACGAGGTCGCGGCGCTTACCTCGCGCCTCAGGCGCGAGGCGTTGTTCGCCGTCATTCGCATCTCGGCCGACGAAGAGCCGCGCCACCTGCCGCCGCGCGACGGCGCCTATCTCACGGACCGCTTCCGCCGCGCGATCGGCGTCGCCAGCGACTGATACGGGCGATTTGTATCAGCTTGTATCGCCGCCTTGACCGAACGGGCCGAGCGCTGATTTTGACGCTGGCGATTGCCCGCCGTTTCGCCGACAATGCGAGGCTAAGGCGAGACATGACCGTTCGTTCATGTCCAAGGCAGGATCAGGAAGGTTTCCGGTGGGATTGTGCGATGCAGCACAGGAGTGACGACGGGGTTCCAGATGTCGGTGCATGACTGAGGCGGCAAAGGAGCCCCCGCGCAAGCGCCGAGTGCTGGCGCTTGCGCTCATGGTGCTGGCGGCGGCTTGCGTGGTCGTTGGTGGGCCTTCCACCGCCCAGCAGTCGCGCCCGCAGGGCAGCCCGCCACCGGTTCCCGTCACCACGACGCGCGCCGCCAGGCAGGACGTGCCGATCTACCTCCGCGGCCTTGGTTCGGTTCAGGCGTTCAACGCCGTGCTGGTGCGCGCGCGCATCGACGGCACTCTCATGCAATTCCCCGTCACCGAAGGCCAGGAGGTCAAGCAGGGCGACCTGCTGGCGGTTATCGATCCGCGACCGTTCCAGGCGGCGCTCGACGCGGTCACGGCAAAGAAGACACAGGACGAGGCGGACCTCGCCAACGCCAAACGGGACCTGGGACGCTATTCGTCGCTGGAGCAGAAGAATTTCGCCTCCCGCCAGCAGGTCGATACCCAGCAGGCTCTGGTCAATCGCCTGACCGCCATGATCGCCGGCGATGACGCCGCGGTGACCAACGCCAGGCTCAACCTGAGCTACTGCTACATCACCTCGCCGATCCAGGGGCGCATCGGCCTGCGCCAGGTGGATCCCGGCAACATGGTCCACGCCAGCGATACCACAGCGATCGTCTCGATCACCCAGATCCATCCGATCTCGATCCTGTTCACGGTGCCGCAGGAGAGCCTGCCGCGCATCAGCCTGGCGATGGAGGCAGGCAAGCTGCCGGTGACCGCCTTCGCGGCCGATGACAAGACGGCGCTCGACCAGGGCACCCTGTTGACCCCGGACAACGCGATCGACCCCAGCACCGGCACGATCAAGCTGAAGGCCACCTTCCCGAACCCGCACAACACGCTGTGGCCCGGCCAGTTCGTCAACGCGCGCCTGCAGTTGGGCACCGAACAGAACGTGCTGACCGTGCCTTCCGTCGCGGTGCAGCACGGCCCGGCCGGTCTCTACACCTATGTCGTCAATCCGGACTCATCGGTGGGACGCCAGCCGGTCGAGGTCGCCCACGATGACGGGACACTGGCGGTGATCGCCAAGGGGCTGACCGAAGGCCAACAGGTCGTGACCGATGGCCAGTCACGCCTGCAGGCCGGGACCAAGGTGACGGCGAATGATGCGTCGCAGCAGGCCGCTGCGCCAGCGAAACCAGGTGGCTGAAATAGGGGCACCGACGGGCGCATGAGCATCTCCACTCCCTTCATCCGCCGCCCGGTCGCCACGTCGTTGCTGATGGCGGCCTTCGTCCTGGTCGGCATCGCCGCCTATCCGCTGCTTCCCGTCGCTCCGCTACCCCGCGTCGACTTCCCCACCATCTCGGTCACCGCCAAGTTCCCCGGTGCGAGCCCAGAGACCATGGCGAGCACGGTGGCACAGCCGCTTGAGTACCAGTTTGCGCAGATCGCCGGCGTCTCCCAGCTCACCTCGGTCAGCGTGCTGGGTACCACGCAAATCACCATCCAGTTCGACCTTGACCGCAACATCGACGCGGCGGCCGGCGACGTTCAGGCGGCGATCAACAGTGCATCCGGACAGTTGCCAAAGAATCTGCCCTCTCCGCCAACCTACCGAAAGGTGAATCCATCGGACGCGCCGATCATGATCATGTCGGTGCAGTCCGACGCCGTGCCGCTGATCGAGGTCGACGACTACGCCGACAATATCCTGTCGCAGCAGATATCGCAGATTGCCGGTGTCTCGCAGATCTTCATCGGCGGCGAGCAGAAACGCGCGGTGCGCGTTCAGGTCGATCCGGCCAAGCTTGCCGCCATGGGCCTGACGATGGAGGACGTGCGCGGCACGCTGGTCAACTCGACAGCGAATGCACCGAAGGGCACGGTCGACACCGAGCATCGGTCCTTTGCGCTCTATGCCAACGACCAGCTCACCAAGGCGGCCGAGTACGACAACGTCGTCCTGTCCTACCGCAACGGCGCTCCGGTCCGGGTGCGGGACATCGGCAGTGCCGTGGACGGGGCGGAGAACCGCTTGGTTGCAGGCTGGCAGAACGGCCAGCGCGGCATCATCCTGGTCGTGTTCAAGCAGCCTGGCGCCAACGTCATCGACACCGTCGACCGCATCAAGGCGGCGCTGCCACGGCTGGAGGCTGCCATACCGCCGGCGATCCACGTCAACGTGATCATGGACCGCACACTCACGATCCGCGCCTCGGTGCACGATGTCCAGTACACCCTGATGCTGTCGATCTCGCTGGTCGTGATGGTGATCTTCGTGTTCCTGCGCAGCGTATGGGCGACCGTGATTCCCTCGATCACCGTGCCGGTGGCGCTGATCTGCACCTTCGCGGTGATGTACCTGCTGAGCTACAGCCTCGACAACCTGTCGCTGATGGCTCTCACCATCGCGGTCGGCTTCGTGGTCGACGACGCCATCGTGATGCTGGAGAACATCTACCGTCACGTCGAGGAGGGCATGAAACCGATGGAAGCGGCGTTGAAAGGCGCCGGCGAGATCGGTTTCACCATCGTCTCGATCAGCTGCTCGCTGATCGCTGTGTTCATCCCGCTGCTGCTGATGGGCGGCATCGTCGGCCGACTGTTCCGCGAGTTTGCCATGACCGTCACGGTCGCGGTCGTGGTTTCCGCCATCGTGTCGCTGACCCTGACGCCGATGATGTGCTCGCGCTTCCTGCGCCACGACACCGGCAGGCACGGCAAGCTCTACCGCATCGTCGAGGCTGGGTTTGACGGGATGATCGCCTTCTACCGGCGCACCCTCGACATTGCGCTGCGTCACCAGTTCATCACCCTGCTCACTTTCCTCGCCACGGTCTCGTTGACCGTTGTCCTCTACATCTACATTCCGAAGGGGTTCTTCCCGCCGCAGGACACCGGCGTGGTCCTGGGCGTGACCGAGGGCGCGCAGGACGTCTCCTTCAAGGAGATGTCGCGCATCCAGCAGGCGCTCAATGACGTGGTTGCACAGGACCCTGACGTCGCCGCTTACGGCGCGACAGTCGGCGCCGGCATCGGCGGGCAGACGACAAACAACGGCCGGATGTATATCGCACTGAAGCCGTGGAACGAGCGCGTCGGCGGCACCGCCCAGGACTTCATCACCCGCATCCGCCCGAAACTGCAGAAGGTCATGGGCGGTGCGCTTTACCTGCAGGCGGCACAGGACATCCGTGTCGGCGGGCGGCTCACCAAGACCGAGTTCCAGTACACCTTGCAGGATGCCGACCTGGGCGAACTCTACCAATGGGCGCCGAATATCCTCGAGAAGCTGCAGAACCTACCGATGCTGCGCGACGTTACCACCGACCAGCAGATGGCCGGCATGACAGCGACCCTCACCATCGACCGCGACCAGGCGGCGCGGTTCGGCGTGCAGCCGCAGGTGATCGACGACACGCTGTACGACGCGTTCGGCCAGCGGCAGATCACCCAGTATTTCTCGCAGGTGAACTCTTACCACCTGATCCTCGAGGTGATGCCCGACCAGGTGACCGCCGTCGACACACTGAACAAGCTGTACGTGAAGTCGAGCACCGGGCAGGCAGTGCCGCTTTCCACATTCGTGAAATGGTCCACCGCGCCGGTGCAGCCGCTGTCGATCAGCCACCAGAGCCAGTTCCCGGCGGTGACCATATCGTTCAACCTGGCGAAGGGCGCCGCGCTGGGCGAGGCGGTGGATGCGATCAATGCGGCGGTCCGCCAGATGGGTGTGCCGATCACGGTGCAGGGCACATTCCAGGGCACGGCACAGGCATTCCAGTCCTCGCTTTCCACCCAGCCTTATCTGATCGCGGCAGCGCTGATCACCGTCTACATCATCCTCGGCATCCTGTATGAGAGCTACATCCTGCCGCTGACGATCCTCTCCACGCTGCCTTCGGCTGGCGTGGGCGCGCTGCTGATGCTGTTGTTCCTGCACTACGATCTTTCGGTGATCGCGCTGATCGGGGTGATCCTGCTGATCGGCATCGTGAAGAAGAACGGCATCATGATGGTGGACTTCGCCATCACCGCCGAACGCCGCGACGGCGAGACGCCGCTCAACGCGATCCGTCAGGCGTGCCTGCTGCGTTTCCGACCGATCATGATGACGACGATGGCCGCGCTCCTGTCCGGCCTGCCGCTCATGCTGGGCAACGGCGCGGGCTCCGAGCTTCGCCGTCCGCTCGGCTGCGCCATGGTCGGTGGACTGATCCTGAGCCAGGCACTCACGCTCTACACGACGCCGGTGATCTATCTCTATCTCGATCGGCTGCAGCACTGGCTTTCGCCCAGGCGCCACCGCATGCCGGTGCTGGCGGAAAAGATGGGATCGGCCGCCGCTGATTAGGACACGTTCAGCGTAACCGAAATCTCGCCGGAATGATGGGTATCGCTGCGCTCAACCCATCCTACGCCGCAACGCCGCAGCTTGTAGGATGGGTTGAGCGCAGCGATACCCATCACGATTGCTGAGGGTTGCTCGCGTTTCCGGTCACCCTGAACCCGCTGTAGTGAGCAGTAGCCAATTTTCAATGATCAGTGCATCCTCCCCTGATCGCGGAACACCGATCACCGATCACCAGGAGGAACCAAGATGGAAGTCCGTCTCGACGGCCGCAGCGCCATCATTACCGGCGCAAGCATGGGGCTCGGCCTCGCCATGGCGAAGGAGCTCGCCGCATCCGGCGCCGACGTCGCCATCCTTGCCCGCAGGCCCGAGGTGCTGGAGCAGGCGAAGCAGACGGTCAGCGCCACCGCGAAAGGCGGCCGCGTTGCCACCTTCGTCTGCGACGTTGCCAAGGCCGATGACATCCAGAGAACCTATGACGGGGTGATCAAGGCATTCGGGAAAGTCGATATCCTGATCAACAATGCAGGTCAGTCGATGGCGATGCCTTCGGAACAGATCACCGACGAGATCTGGCGAGACGATCTGGAGCTGAAACTGTTTGCCGCGATCCGGCTGACGCGGCTGGTCTGGCCCGGGATGAAGCAGCGCAAATGGGGCCGCATCATCAACGTGCTCAACACCGGCGCCAAGGCTCCGCGCGCCAACGGCGCCCCTACCGCGGTGTCACGCGCTGCCGGCATGGCCTTCATGAAGGTGCTCGCCGGCGAGGGCGCACCGCACGGCATTTTGGTGAACGGCATGCTGGTCGGCCAGATCGTTTCCGATCAGGTCGCGCGGCGCCACGCCCGTGAAGGTACCAATGTGCCGTTCGAGGACTACATTGCCGGTGTCGGCAAAGGCATTCCGCTGGGTCGCATGGGCAAGGCCGAGGAATTCGCCGCAATGGCGTGCTTCCTCTGCTCTGATCATGCAGGCTTTACCACCGGCACCGCGATCAACATGGACGGCGGCGCCAGCCCTGTGGTCTGACGATCCGCACCCTAACCCTCTCCCGCTTGCGGGAGAGGGTTAGGGTGAGGGTGCTGCCATGGCGAAGATCATTCCCGTCACGACCTTCGACTGCGTGGTGTTCGGCGCGACCGGCGATCTGACACTTCGGAAACTGCTGCCGGCGCTCTATTACCGGTTCCGCGACGGCCAGATCCCGCCAGAGTCGCATGTCATCGCCGCGGCGCGCTCGGAGCTGAGCGATGACGATTATCGCCAGCGCGCCACCAAGGCGCTGCACGAGCATGTCGCCAGGGAGGATCTCGACCCGGACGTGGCGGATCGCTTCTGTGCGCGGCTCTGCTATGTGCGGCTGAACGCCACCGATCCGGACGACAGCGGGTGGACCATGCTGGCACGCCTGCTCGATCCGGGGCGGGTGCGCGTGTTCTATCTCGCGACGTCACCCGAACTCTATGGGCCGATCTGCCGCACCATCGCTGCGCACCGGCTGGTGACACAGCAGTCGCGCGTCGTGCTGGAAAAGCCGATCGGCCATGACCTGGCTTCGGCGCGTGAGATCAACGATCGGGTCGGCGAGGTATTCAGCGAGCCCCAGACGTTCCGCATCGACCACTACCTGGGCAAGGAGACGGTGCAGAACCTGCTGGCGCTGCGCTTCGCAAATACGATCTTCGAGCGGTTGTGGAATGCCGACGTGATCGACCACGTACAGATCACGGTGGCCGAGACGGTTGGCGTGGAGCAGCGGGGCGGCTACTACGACGGCGCGGGCGCGCTGCGCGACATGGTGCAGAACCATATGTTGCAGTTGCTTTGCCTGATCGCCATGGAGCCGCCGGTGTCGCTGGAAGCCGACCGGGTGCGCGACGAGAAGCTGAAAGTGCTGCGCGCGCTGCGTCCGATCGAGCCGCACGAGATGGCGACGCTGACGGCGCGCGGCCAGTACACGCAAGGCGCGATCGATGGCCAACCGGTGCCAGGTTATATCGCCGACCTGAATGGCCCGGAGACCAGCCTAACCGAAACCTTCGTTGCGCTAAAGGCCGAGGTGCGCACCTGGCGCTGGGCGAACGTTCCATTCTACCTGCGCACCGGCAAGCGCCTGCCGCAGAAGGTTTCCGAAATCGTCATTCAGTATCGCGCCCTGCCCTTCTCGATCTTCCCGCCCGATGCCGCCGAGTGGTCGCCCAACAAGCTGATCATCCGGCTGCAGCCGGAAGAGGGCATGCAGCTTCAGATGATGACCAAGGACCCCGGCCCCGGCGGGCTGCGGCTCAGCCCGACCGCGCTCGACATCCGCTTCGAGAAGACCTTCGGCATGCGCTTCCCGGACGCCTATGAGCGGCTGCTGATGGACGTGGTGCGCGGCAACGCGACGCTGTTCATGCGGCGCGACGAGGTCGAGGCAGCCTGGGCCTGGGTGGAGCCGATCCTGGAGGCCTGGGGCAGCCGCCCCGATCATCCACGTCCCTATCCGGCCGGAAGCTGGGGCCCCACCGCCGCGATCGCGCTGATCGAGCGCGACGGGCGGACCTGGCATGAGGAGATCGGTTAGAACCCCTCCCCCTACCCCCTCCCGCAAGGGGAGGGGGAGTACAGTACCTACTCCCCCTCCCCTTGCGGGAGGGGTAGGGGGAGGAGGCCTTTCGGTCCTGACAAAAAATCGGCCCGGCCGCCGTGAAGCGACCGGGCCGCGAGGAAGGTCCGGGTTGACCTGGGCCAAGGGCCCAATCGACTGGCGCGGGTGTTGGGGCAGCGCCAGCCGACGTAGGGTCTGATCGCACACCGGCGGACGTGATGCTGTGAGATAGCTCACAGCCAGCGACGAAAATTCAACGCCGGTACTGGGCGGCCGGATGGTTCCCCGGCAAGCGGGCATGCTCGGCGCCGAACAGCTTCTGGCGGAGAGTGCCAGGCGCGTACTCGCGCTTCAGCACGCCGCGCGACTGCAGCTCCGGCACCACCAGGTCGACAAAATCCTCGACGCACTCCGGCACCACCGTGCGGGACAGGTTGAAGCCGTCGACGTCGGCTTCGTCCACCCAGGCCTGCAGCTCGTCCGCAACCCTGCCCGGGGAGCCGACGATCGGCGCCTGGCGGCTGCCCAGCACCATCATCTCCAGCAGTTTTCGAAGTGTCCATTCGGTGTCGCGGCTGCGGACGGTGATCGCTTCCAGGTTGGAGCTGACGGCGTTGGTCTTGACGAAGCGGATCGGTTCGTCCGGCCCGTATTTCGAAAAATCGACGCCGACCGACGCGGAGTAGTGCGCCAGCGCGCCTTCCGAGCTGGCATAGGAGCGGTATTCCGCCAGCTTGTCGCGCGCCTCGGCTTCGGTGGGCGCCACGACGACCGTGGCACCGACGAACACCAGAATGTCGCGCGGACCGCGGCCGAGGGCCTTCGCACGCGCGCGGATGTCGGCGACGATGTCGCGCACGTTGTGTTTGAACTGGCCGTTGACGAAGACGCACTCGGCATGCGCGGCGGCAAACTCCCGCCCGCGCGCGGAGGCGCCCGCCTGGTACAGCACCGGCGTCCGCTGCGACGACGGCTCGGACAGATGGATCGCGTCCACCCGGTAGTTGCGGCCTTCGTGCTTCACCCGATGGATGCGCGCCGGATCGGCGAATTGCCGCCCTTTGCGATCGCGCAGCACGGCGCCGTCTTCCCAGCTTCCCTCCCAAAGCTGGTAGACCACCTGCATGTATTCCTCGGCGACGTCGTAGCGGCTGTCATGCTCCGGCTGCTGCGCCAGCCCCATGCCGCGCGCGGCGCTGTCGAGATAGCCGGTGACCACGTTCCAGCCGATGCGGCCCTTGGTCAGGTGATCGAGCGTCGACATGCGGCGCGCAAACGTATAGGGCGGCTCATAGGTCAGATTGCAGGTCACGCCGAAGCCGAGATTCCGCGTGGCGTAGGCCATCGCCGGGATCAGCAGCAGCGGGTCGTTCACCGGAATCTGCACGGCATTGCGGATCGACGCATCGGGCGAGCCGTGGAACACGTCGTAGACGCCGAGGATGTCGGCGAGGAACAGACCGTCGAACAGTCCGCGTTCCAGTGTCCGCGCCAGCTCCACCCAGTGGTCGAGATCGGTGTAGTGCATCGAGCGGTCGCGCGGATGCGCCCACATCCCATGTTGGATGTGGCCGACGCAGTTCATGTCGAAGGCGTTGAGGCGGATCTGTCTAGGCATCGACCGCTGCGCCCTGCGAGGCGGAATGCGCTACGCTTTTCCGCCCTACGGTCCGCCCAACGGTAGGGCGGAAAAGCGTAGCGCATTCCGCCATTCCGAGCGTCATGGCGATCACGGAAACAGCCCACGCACGTTCTTCGCGCTGCGCACTTTCTCCACGCCGATCGCCATCGCCGCCGTGCGGTGCGAGACGCCGTCATGCTCGACCCGGCGCATCACCTGGGTGAAGGCGCGGTCCAGCACATGGTAGAGCTTGCTCATCACCTCCGCCTCGTCCCAGAAGAACTGCTGCAAATCCTGCACCCATTCGAAGTAGCTGACCACCACGCCGCCGGCGTTGCACAGGATATCCGGGATGACGAAAATCTCGCCGCGGCGCTGGTCCAGCACTTCATCGGCGTCCGGCGTGGTGGGGCCGTTGGCGGCCTCGGCCAGCACACGGCATTGCAGCCTGGTCGCCACGGATGCATCGATCACCCGTTCCACCGCGGCCGGCACCAGAACGTCGCATTTCTGCACCAGCAGCTCGCGCGGATCGAGCGACAGTTGGTTGGAGAAGCCGGCGAGCACGCCATGCTGCTGCGCATACTTCAGCAGCGCCGCGACATCGAGACCCCGGGGATCGAAATAGCACGCGGTATGGTCGGACACGCCGATCAGCTTGAGGCCCCGTTCGGCGAGGGTCTCCGCGGTATAGCTGCCGACATTGCCGAAGCCCTGGACGATGGCGGTGGCGCTCGCTGGCTGCTGGCCGATGCGCGCGAGCGCACGCCCCACCAGATAGGCGACACCGCGGCCGGTGGCTTCGCGCCTGCCCTCCGTGCCACCGGAGGCAACCGGCTTGCCGGTGACGATCTCGGTGACGGTACGGCCCTGATACATGGAATAGGTGTCCATGAACCACGCCATGACCTGCTCGTTGGTTCCCATGTCCGGCGCCATCACGTCGGTATGCGGCCCGACGAACGGAATCATCTCCTGCATGTAGCGGCGCGACAGCGCTTCCAGCTCACGGCGCGACAGCGCGCGGGGATCGACGGTGACGCCGCCCTTTGCACCGCCATACGGCAGTCCGGCCAGTGCACATTTCCAGCTCATCCAGATCGCCAGCGCCGCCACCTCGCCGATATCGACGCTGAGGGCGAAGCGTGTGCCGCCCTTGGTGGGACCAAGCGTGAGGTGATGCTGCACGCGATAGCCCTGATAGACCGTCAGGCTGCCGTCATCGCGATGGATCGGGCAGGACACGGCAATTGCACGCTTCGGATAGAGCAGCCGGTCGCGTTCGTCGTGCGGAATTTCCAGGTGATCGGCGATCACCTGGAACTGCTGCCGGGCCATGTCGAACACCGGGCCCGAATAGATTGTCATCGACCGTCTCCTTCCTGGGCGCAGCGTCCGCCGAGTTGCTTGGTTCGCACGGCTCGGGAATGATCCATCACCCCGTCGCCTTTATCCCTATCTGGAGAACGAAGTGTCATTCACAAGCACCCTGGCCGATCCGGCTGCCGACCCACACGCACTCCTGAGCCAGCGCAACCGCGATGGCGCGCTGGCGGCACCCGCGCAGTGGAGTGCGGTGTTGGATACCATCCTGAACCATCGCTCGGTGCGTGGCTTCCTGCCGCGGAAGCTGCCACAGGGGACGCTTGAGACGCTCGTCGCCGCGGCCCAGTCCGCGTCCACCTCGTCCAATCTGCAGTTCTGGAGCGTGGTCGCGGTGGAGGAGACCGAGCGCAAGTCGCGCCTGGCGGACCTTGCCGGCCAGCAGCAGTTCATCCGCGATGCGCCGCTGCTGCTGGTATGGCTCGCCGATCTGTCGCGGCTCAATCGCATCGCCGCGGAGCGCGGCGCGGTCGTGGAAGGCACGCACTATCTGGAGGAGTTCATCGTCGGCGTCGTGGACGCCGCGCTGGCCGCGCAGAGCGCGCTGATCGCCGCCGAATCGCTCGGCCTCGGCGCGGTCTATATCGGCGCGATGCGCAACCTGCCCGAGCAGATCGCCGCGGAGCTTGGCCTGCCGCCGCACGTTTTCGCCGTGTTCGGCATGTCGATCGGCTATCCCGATCCAGCCAAGGAGACCGGCATCAAGCCGCGCCTGCCGCAATCGGTGGTGCTGCATCGCGAGCAATATTCTGCCTCGTCGCGGCGCGAGGCGATCGACGGCTACAACGCGACGATGCGCGAGTTCCAGCGGGAGCAGGGCATGAAGGCGATCGACTGGACGCAGCAATGCTTCAACCGCGTGAAGGACGCCGGGGCCCTGCGCGGCCGCGACCGGATGCGGGAGGCGTTGCGCAATCTTGGATTCGAATTGCGATAAGGCTGAACCGCCTCACCTGTCATTGCGAGCGGAGCGAAGCAATCTCGTGGTCGGTGCGCACTCACTTCGAGATTGCCGCGTCGCTTCGCTTCGGTAATGGGCCATTTGGTGTCAAGCCCCAAAGTGATCGTCTCGTCGCCGGTCTCATGCTTCGGTCCGTGGTCGGCTTATCGCCGCCAACATCATGCGATCAGATAGGATCCGCGAGCCAATCACCTGTAGGGCGTGCTCCCCGCCTGGGCGGGCGCGACATCGGAGCGAACGGCTTCATCGGATCCCGCGTCCCGGCGACGGGACCTCGGAGGGCAGAGCCGGCAGGCCCCGCCCGATTCCCTGGTTGTTACGCGATGGCTGTTGCCTGCACCTCCTGTTTGCCAAAGCGGAAGTCGGTGCCATCCAGCCACATGCGGTGCAGCACGGTCGCCAGCTTGCGGGCCAGTGCCCCCATGGCGCGCTTCATGCCGCGGCGCCTGGCCACCTCCATCGCCCATCGCTTGAGGGTGGAGAATTTCTGCGACCGGGTGAGCATCACCTGCGCCGCTTCATAGAGCGCCGTTCGCACCATGCCGTCACCGACCCGACTGATCGCGCCGGTGACATCGGTCTCACCCGACTGGTATCTCTTCGGCGTCAGGCCGAAATGCGCCCCCACCGTCTTCGATGAACGGAAACGGTCGGGCTCGTCCACCGCCGATTTGTAGGTCAGCGCCACCACGGCCCCGACGCCAGGCACCGTCATCAGCCGGTGGCACACCGCGTCGTCACGCACGATCGTCAGAACCTGCCGGTGCCGCCGGTTGACCTCCTGCCGCATCGCGTCGCGCGCCCGCAGCATCGCCTCCATCACACTCTCCAGCATGGCATGCCCGGCAATCAGCTCCCTCACCCGAGCGGCGAACCGGCCCTTGCTGATCGGACCAACCTTCATGCCGAATCCGCGCAGCAACCCACGGATGCCTAATTCTACACCTGCCCTCGGGCACTTGACCCGAGGGTCCGTCACCTTGCTCAACAGCAGCTTGCGTGACGTCAACAGCGCTCGTACGTCCTGCGACGGTGGCGTCTTGCAATGCACCGGGCGATACCAGCCCATCCGCAGCAACTGCGCGATCCCACGCGCGTCCCACGGGTCCGGCCTCGGCCGGCCCGAGGGCAGGGTCTTGCGATCGGTCTTCACAACCATCGCCGCCAGCGCCGCCTTCACATGCCGCGTCTCCAACAGCACCGCCGCGAGCCCGGCCGATGCCAAGCCGGCATGCAGCCACTGCGACATCGGACCCGCCTCCAGGCCAACCCGTGTCAGCGGCAATCCAAGCTTCAGCAGCTACTCAGCCAACGCCCCAGGCTCGCTCGCCACCTTGCCCTCCCGCACAATCTTGCCCGTCGCGTCCGCCACGTACACGCTGCTCTGTTCCAACGAAACGTCGATCCCGGCATAGTACTCCATGGCTGTCCCCCTGATGATGCTTAGGGCCGATCCATTCGGACCCCGTTCAACTCACCATCACTCTGAGGGACAGCCACCCGCCTCGCTACCGCTCGGACCGGCCCATTACCGCATCTCCTCGCAATGACACATTGGGACGACCAACGCGGCCACCGATACACATGCGTCATCATGCGTTGGGGTTCCACTCGCGACATGCTGGCAGTAGGCCTCGCCTGGGTGGCGTATGCGCTGTTCTATCTTTCAGTATTTGGTTTGGTGGTAGGCGTCCCGATCGGGCTGCTGATCCTGCTGGCGCGCGTACTGCTGTCCTGAATCCCGCCTCGCAACCGCGACCGTGAAAACCTAAATGATCCGAATGGACATCGTCAGCATCCCCGGTTCCCGCATCCTCGAAATCGCCCGTGTCGCGTTCGCGACGCCTGACGTCGATTTCCTCTGCTTCGGCGAATCCGACCAGCCGAGCCCCGCTTCCGCGCACGTCGCCGCCGTCGCAGCACTCGCCGCGGGCGCCACGCGCTATCCCGACGTGCGCGGCCTGCCGGAGCTGCGTTCCGCCCTGGCGGCGTATCTGACCGGGCTGCACGCGCGCCCGGTGTCGGAGGAGCGCATCCAGATCACCGCCTCCGGCATGACCGCGGTCTCGGTCGCGCTGGCGGCGACGGTCCGTGCCGGCGACCGCGTGGTGCTGCACAGTCCGTCCTGGCCGAATGTCGGCAACGCAGCGCGGCTGCGTGGCGCCGAGGTGGACGAACTCGATCTGACCGCCCTGCCCGAGGGCGGCTTCCGCATGGACTTCGACCGGCTGGACGCGATGCTGCAAGGCGCGCGCGCGTTCATCCTGAACAGCCCGAACAATCCCACCGGTTGGACCGCCACGCGACAGGAGCTGGCGACGATCCTGGAGATCACCCGCCGGCGCCGGGTCTGGCTGATCGCGGACGAGGTCTATTCGCGCCTGGTCTACAACGGCGCACCGGCCGCGCCGTCGATCCTGGATGTCGCCGAACCGGACGACAGGGTTCTCGTCTGCAACAGCTTCTCCAAGACCTGGGTGATGACCGGCTGGCGGCTTGGCTGGCTGGTGGTGCCGGAGGGCACCCGCGACGCCATTACCGAGCTGGTGGAGGTGACGCATTCCGGCGTCGCACCATTCATCCAGCACGCCGGGCTTGCCGCGGTCCGCGACACCGAGGTGGTGGAGCGGTTCCGCGCCCACTGCGCCACCGGCCGCGCGCTTACAGGTGACGCGCTCTCCGGTCTCAACGGCGTGCGCTACACCGCGCCGGACGGGGCGTTCTACGCGTTCGTCGGCGTGGAGGGCCTGACCGACAGCCTCGCCCTGGCGAAGCGGCTGGTCACCAATTACGGCGTTGCAGTCGCGCCTGGCGTGGCCTTCGGTTCGGCCGGCGAGGGTTTTCTCCGTATCTGCTTCGCCCAGTCCGCCGACCGGATCGAACGCGCCATGGGCCGGCTGCGCGAAGGGCTGCGCGCGGCGGCCGCGGCATGAACGCGCTGTCCCCCACTGCGCGGGATAGGTGTTCTCACACCGTCGAGCGAGGGCCGATGACTTGTAAGCGTCATTCCCGCGCAAGCGGGAACCCAGGGCTGCAAATATGAGTGCTGCTCCCACTGGGTCCCCGCTTGCGCGGGGATGACGACAAACGAGTCATCGTCTCCGCTCGGCGATGGTGCGGGATCGGTCAATCGACTTGGGCGTGTTGCCGCAATGGGGTAAGCCGGGCGACGTTTCGTTCCTGATCGATTCGCGAAGGTATTGTCATGCAGCTCAGGGCCTTGTTGTCCACGCTGGTTGGCCTGCTGGTGATCCTGACCATCGGGAGCCCTGCGCGCGCGCAGCAGCAAGCCGGGCAGCCCGCCGCCGGGAACGAGCCGCCCGATTTCTGGCACCGCGACACGTTGACCGGCGATTGGGGCGGCTTGCGCACTGCCCTGGCGGACCAGGGGGTCACCTTCAGCGCGACCTACACCGGCGAGGTGTTCGGCAACGTCCAGGGTGGGATGAAACGCGGCGCGTCGTATGACGGGCTGTTCCAGCCGCAGGTCGATGTCGACCTGGACAAGCTGATCGGCTGGCATGGCGCGAGCTTCCGCGCGTCCATGATTCAGGGCCACGGGCCATCGATGTCGCAAGGCTGGGTGGGCAATCTGCTGGGTGTCTCCAGCACCATCGCGGTGCCGCCGGCGACGCGGCTGTACAATCTCTGGCTGCAGCAGAATCTGTTCGACGATGTACTGTCGGTGCGCGTCGGGCTCATGAACGTCGATGCGGAGTTCATGACCAGCCTGACCGCGTCGCTGTTCATGAATACGACATTCGGCTGGCCGGGTTGGACCGGGTTCGACCTTCCCGGCGGCGGGCCGGCCTATCCGCTGTCCGCGCCGGGCATGCGCGTGAAGCTGCAGCCGGCGCCCGACGGCGTTTACCTGCAGACGGCGGTGTTCAGCGGCGATCCCACCGGGCACAACGGCTCGAACAGCCTGAGCACCGGCATTCCCGCGGGCACCGTCGTCAGCTTCAACGGCGGCGCATTCGTCATTGCCGAGGCAGGCTATGCGCTGAACCAGGCGAAGGACGCGAAGGGTCCGCCGATGGAATTCAAGCTGGGCGGCTGGTACCACACCAGCAGCCGGTTCCAGGACCAGCGCTTCGACATCGCCGGCATTTCGCTGGCGAGCCCCGCGTCAAGCGGTATCCCGCGCAACCACAACGGCGACTGGGGCATCTACGGCGTGGCGGATGCGTCGATCTATCAGACGGAGGATGGCAGCGGCCTGTCAGGCTTCGCACGCATCGGCGGCAGCCCGAGCGACCGCAACCTGATCTCGTTCTATGTCGATGCCGGCGTGACCTACAAGGGACTGATCCCCGGGCGCGGCGACGATACCGCGGGCCTCGCGTTCGGCTATGCGCGGATCGGCAACAATGCGCGCGGGCTTGATCAGGACGTGCGGACGTTCAGCAATCCGTTCTTCCCGGTGCGCGACCAGGAAGTTGCGCTGGAGGTCAGCTACCAGATCCAGGTCACGCCATGGATGACGTTGCAGCCGGACCTGCAGCGCATATTCCATCCAGGCGGCCACGCACTGAACCCGGACGGCTCGATCCGCCGCGATGCGCTGGTGCTCGGGCTGCGTTCCGCGCTGACGTTCTGAGCGATCACGCCCCGCCGTTCACGTCGATCGTCGCGCAGGTGATAAACGACGCGGCATCGCTGACCAAGAAATCCACCACCGCGGCGATTTCCTCCGGCTCGCCGGCGCGACCCAGCGCGCTGCCCTTCGCGCGTTCCTTCGCCACCTGTGGCGTTCGTGCGCCCATTGCCGTGTTGATCAGTCCGGGGGCGATCGCATTCACCCGGATACCGTGCCGGCCGAGCCGCGTGCCGAGGCTCTTCGTCAGGTTGATGACCGCTGCCTTGGACGCGCCGTACTCGACGACCGTGCTGCCGCGCTGTCCGGCGGAGGACGCGGTGTTGACGATGGCGCCGGGCTGACCGGCCGCGATCAGCCGCTTCGCCACCCATTGTGAGGCGAAGAACGGCACACGCACATTCACCGCCATCGTAGCGTCGTACTGCGCGGGCGGCACGTCGAGAAAGTCCTTCTCGGGATGATAGATCCCCGCATTGTTGAACAGCACACGGATCAGCCCGTGCTCTCGCTCGATCGCGGCCAGCGTCGCGCCCAGCCGATCGAGATCGGCCAGATCGCACTGATAATGCGGCCAGTTCCCGGCACCGTCCGCGCCGACATCGATGCCCACCGCGAGGTAGCCGGATTGCGCGAGACGGCGGCAGGTTGCCTGCCCGATCAGGCCGTTGCTGCCGGTGATGACTGCGACTTTTGGCATGTGCTCCTCCCTGGCGGGTGTATCCCGCACCGATCGGCTGCAACGCTAGCCGGCATCAGGCCGCTGCTTCAATCCGTGCGTCATGTGGGGCAGCGTGGCCGGTGGTCGGATTGGTGCTACAGTGCTGGTATTGTTCCGGAGATAGATCATGGCCGTCATCACTTGGACTTCCGCAGCGTCCGGCAACTGGAGCATCGCGTCCAACTGGTCCGGCGGACAGGTGCCAGGCGCCGGCGACGACGCGGTGGTCAATCTGCCGGGCGCCTACCTGATCTCGGTGTCCGGTGTCACGGTGAACAGCCTGACGCTGAATGACGCAGCTGGAGCGATCACGACGACTGGCTCGGTGACGATCACCGCCGGCCTGTCGATTGCAGCAGGTTCTCTGACTGTGGCCTTCGGGACCGATCTCACTGCAAACACTCTCAGCAACCAGGGCACCATCGTCGACAATGGTCTGTTGACCCTGACCAATTACGATGGCCCATCGCTGGAAAAGATCGGCGGCTCCGGCGCGCTTTTCCTCGAGGGTGGCCTGAACAGCGCCGGCAGCACGCTGGACCTGCAATCACTCGGTTCGCTCATGCTGGGAATCGCAGGCACCATCCAGGGCACGCTACTGAATTTCAACAGCGTCGTAGAGTTGGACGCTTCCATCCCGACCCTTGGCACGGTGACATTGGACAAAGCGACGATCGGTGGATCTCCCAGGTTCAACATTGGTTCTGGCACAACAACCTATATCGACAACGGTCTGATTCTCACCGGAGCGAACGGTACGGGACCCGGCGCGCTGACTTTCCAAGCTGCGGCCGGCGAGTTTGGTCTGGTCCAGTTCAACGGTAACCAGACAATCGACAATGCGTCGATCCTGGGAACCAACGGAACCTTCGATGACCCCGGCACTCTGACATTAGGCAACGCTCTGACGTTCACCGCCGGGGAGCCACTTCATGGGTCGCTTATGCTGGGCAGCTCGGGAACCATCGTCAACCTGGGAACCGTTCAGACCGAGGGTGCCAGCGGCCTGTTCATCGGCGGCAAAAGCTTCTCGAACGGTGGCCTTATCCAGGGCAGCCCAGGTACCACCGTAGTGGAAATCAACTTCCTGTCTATCAGGCCAGATTCCTTGAACAATCTTGCCAACGGCCAGATCGCAACCAACGGCGGCCACATCGAATTTCAGAATGCCGTCACGAACGCCGGGTCAATATCCGCAGACGGCGGCGGCATCATCTTCTCTGACGGAACGTTCGACAACCTCGCCAACGGCGTGATCGAAATCTCCGCCGGGACCATCACGTTCGCGGCGCCGGTCACGGTGACAAATGATGGGACCATCGCCAGCAACGGCGGATCGATCGGCATCTCCCCGATCCTGACGGGCGTTGGCAGCGTCATGCTGCAAGGCAACGGCGTCGTCGAGGTCGACACCGCGACGGCGGGTTCGGAAACCTTCGATTTCATCGGTGCCGGCACATTGGCGCTGGATCAACCGACCTTTGTTCCGAGTGCCATCGACGGCTTCGCACCCGACGACACGATCCGCCTTGGGGTGACGGCGACGGCCGTCAGCTACACCAGCGGCGATCTGAAGATGCAAATTGGCGGTGGCCAGACCTTCGATCTGGCGATCACCGGCTCGCACACGCTGGCCGACTTCATCGTCAACACCGGCAGCGCCAGCACCACCATCAACCTGGCCTGCTTTGCCGAGGGAACGCGTATCCGCACGACACGCGGGCCGATACCAGTGGAGCGACTGCGCGAGGGCGATCTGGTGGTTGTGGCGGATTCCGATCGTGCATTGCCCGTCGTGTGGATCGGCTACCGAACGGTGGACTGCCGGCGCCATCCGAAGCCCGCATCGGTCTGGCCGGTACGCATCGCGGCAGGCGCCTTCGCACGCAATATGCCGCAGCGGGATCTTTATCTGTCGCCGGATCACGCGGTGTTCGTGGATGGCGTGCTGATCCCGGTGAAGTACCTGATCAGCGGGACGACGATTGCCCAGGTTCGCCGCCACAGGATCACCTACTACCACGTCGAGCTGCCGTGCCACGCTGTTCTGATTGCGGAAGGGCTGGCGGCGGAGAGCCGGTTGCCGACGATGGACCGTTGGGCCTTCGTGAATGGCGGCGGCCCGGTTGCGCTGCACCCGGATTTCCACAGCCAGGCCTGGGAAGCGCAGGGTTGCGCTCCGCTGGTGGTGACCGGTGCCGTGCTGACCGACATCCGCGCAAGGCTCGACAGGCGCGCGTTTGACCGACCGTCGCTGCGACGTGCATAGACTCCCGCGAGTACGCGGAGGGAACGTCGCATGAATTCGATCAACGCCCGTATCGGTGCGGGCCTGTTCGCAGCCGTGCTGCTGGGTACGAGCCCGGCACTGGCCGCCGATCTGACGATCGGCCGAGCCACCGAACAGAACTCGATCGATCCGCTGTTCTCGGATCTCGGCAACGATATCGCGACCGCCGAGAACATGTTCGAAAGCATGATCGAATCCGACTCCAAACTGCGCATCCAACCCAGTCTGGCGGTGTCGTGGAAACTGCTCGATCCGCTCACCTGGGAGATCAAACTGCGTCCCGGTGTGACCTTCCACGACGGGACGCCGTTCACCGGCGATGATGTCGCCTTTTCGCTGAAGCGCGCCCGCAACGTGCCGAACAGCCCGGGGCCGTTGGCGTTCTTCGTTCGCCCGGTCAAGGAGACCGAGGTGATCGACAAGCTCACGCTGCACATCCACACCGAGCAGCCGACGCCGCTGCTGATGGATATGGTCGGGCGCATCTTCGTCGTTCCGGCGAAGCTGGGGCCGTCGGTCACCACCGAGGATTTCACCTCCGGCCGCGCAATGATCGGCACCGGCCCGTATCGCTTCAAGCAGGCGATCCCCGGCGATCGCGTGGTGGTCGAGGCGAATCACAGCTACTGGGGTGACAAGCCCGAGTTCGACACGGTCACGTTGAAGTTCCTTGGCAACGCCGCCGCGCGCAGCGCAGCGCTGCTGTCCGGCGCCGTGGACGTGATCGAGCAGATTCC
>JBGPND010000040.1:0-31832 GCA_041487355.1 Acetobacteraceae bacterium
AGCAGCTTCAGCACGCCGGCCGGGATGTGGATCATCGGATGCCAGTCGCGTGGCCCCGCCTCCAGCAGCAGCACGCGCGCACCGGTTTCGCTCAGCCGGCTGGCGATGACGCAGCCGGCGGAACCGGCACCAACAACGACGTAATCGGCGTCCATTGTGTCAGCCAGTGCTTTGCCCCTTCGTCATGTGTGCGACAACGCCGCATCCAACTGTCATTGCGAGGAGCGAAGCGACGAAGCAATCTCGTGGTGGTGCGCACTCTCCCCGAGATTGCTTCGTCGCTTCGCTCCTCGCAATGACATTGGAACGATCAGGCCGTCGCGATGCCGAGCCAGCGCGCGAACTGCGCCAGCTTGGCCTTGATCACCTGCCACAGCAGACGATGCACGGCGAGGGGCACCGGCTCGGCCGTCTGCGTCGCTTGCTGCGGCACAGGTGCCTCAGTGGCGAATTCTGCAGCCACACGCCTGGAGAAATCCTGCATCAGCACATTGGCAAACGGGATGCCGCCAGTGCGGGCGAAATCGGCCAGCACGCCGCCCAGCTCGGCGTCCGAGGTCAGCTTGACCAGCGTCGCCCCAGCCTTCGCCGGATCGTCGCGCAACGCGTAGGTGATGTGCACCTCGATGCGGGCGGCGCGCATGTCAGCCGCGCCGCGACCGCGCAACGAGCCGGTCTTCGCGGTGAAGTCGGTCTCCACCGTGACTCGGCCACGGAACTTGACCTTCTTCGGGCCGAACGCGACCAGCATGCCGCCGAGATAGTTGCCTTCCTCGTCGCGCCCTTCGATCGCCGCGCCTGGCATGCAGCGGGCCATGCGCTCCACGTCGGCGAAGCGCTGGATGACGTCCTCGGGTTTTCCGGGGACGCTGAATTCCCCCTCGAAGTGCATCGGTTACGCCACCGGGCGCAGCAGCGGGGCGTGGCTCTCGCGGCCGAAATGCACCTTCGCGTACGGATCGGTCGGCGTGGTCGGCGAGACGCGTGCATCGATTAAATAGAGGCCGCCCTTTCGCAGCCCCTCGGCGATCGCGCCACCGAGCTCCGACGGGTCCTTCAGCAGCACGCCGTCGCCGCCGAACGCCTTGGCCAGAGCAACGAAATTCGGCGACTCCCACTGCGCCAGCTTCTCATCGAAGCCTTTTGCCACCAGCTTGTGCACCTCGGCGCCGTAGCCGGCGTCGTTCCACACCACCAGCACCATTTGCATCTTGTGGCGGACGATTGTTTCCAGCTCCTGGATGTTGAACATCAGGCTGCCGTCGCCCTCGACCGCTATGTGCTGCCGGCCGGGATTGCCGGCGCCGGTGCCGATCGCCACGCCAATCCCCTGGCCCACCGCGCCGAAGCCGTAGGAGTACTGGATCTCCACCCCTTCCGGCAGCGGCGTGTACATCCCGACCCAGGAGAAGAAATGGCCGGCACCGCAGGTCAACAGCGCCCCCTTGGGCAGCGCTGCCCCCAGGTTCCAGGCAAGGGTGCGAGGATCGAGACCATCCTTCGGCGCCTCGAATCGGTGCGGCGGCGCATCGAGCACCGCCCTGGTCGCCGCGGTCCGCAGGCCTTCCTTGCGAACCTGACGCGCTTCCAGCGCCTCATTGATAGCGGCTACCGCCTTGCGCCCATCGCCCTGCACATACAGGCCGGGAATGACTCCGATTTCCTCGGGCATCGGCTTGATGTCGATGCGCGCGACCTCGGCCGAGGGGAACAGCAGTCCGCCTTCCGTGGTGTAATAGCCAAGCTCCGCGCCCACACCCAGCACGAAGTCGGCGTCGGCCAGCAATTGCTCCGACGGGGCCGAGGCGAAGGCGCCAGCGATGCCGATGTCCCACTTATGGCCGGCGAAATAGCCTTTGCCCTGCAGCGAGGTGGCGAGCAAAGCGCCGACGCGGTCGGCCAGTTTGACGATCTCGTCCTTCGCGTTCGCCGCCCTTGCGCCGCGGCCGGCGATGATGACCGGGCGTTCCGCGGCGATCAGCTTTTCGATGACCGGTGCCAGCAGGTCGGAGCTGGGGGTTTCCACGCGGGGCGGCAGGAACTGGGTGGATGGGCGGTATTCGTAATCCCAGTCGAAGGATTCTTCCTGCAGGTCCATCGGCAGGTTCAGCACGACAGGTCCGCGATACATGCGCGCGGCGTAGAACGCCTCGGCAATTTCCTCGGCCATGTTGTCGAGGCTTGTGATGGTGAAAAAACGCGCGCTGCTCGCTTCGACGAAGCGGCGCTGATCCATCGACTGCGTCTTGTTCTTTGCCCCGGCCTCGATTTCGCCGGCGATCAGCACGATCGGCGTCTTGCCGCGATAGGCCGCAATGAGCGAGGTGCCGCATTGCGTCAGGCCAGGCCCGCAGGTGACCATCGCGACGCCGACCTTGCCAGTGGTGCGGGCGTATCCGTCGGCCATCGACACGGCCATGGACTCGTGACGCGCATTGTAGGGCTTGACCGAGGGATTGCGGCACAGAGCGCCCCACAGCCACATATTGCCGTCGCCCATCAGGCCAAAGAAGTCCGTCAGGCCCTCGGCAATGAGGGACTGTGCAATCGCTTCGTAGGCTTTCATCGTGTCGTTTTCCCCTTGATCAATCGGCTGCGCCAGCCAGCGCGGCGGCTTCGGATTTGTGGCCCCGCTGGTGGAAATAATTGGCCCGATAGAACTCCAGCACCAGATCGCGATACAGCGCCGGCGGATAGTGCGCCGGGTTATCGGCCGAGACGCAGCTTGGCAGGCACTCGATCGTGCTCTCTGGATTCGGGCTGTGGAAATACGCGATCGAATAGCGGTCGGTGCCGGATTCGTTGATCACGCCGTGCGGCGTGGACAGGAAGCGGTCGTTGGACCAGCGGCGCATGATGTTGCCGAGGTTGATCAGGAACGTGCCAGGGATCACCGGCGGCGGGAACCATTCACCTGTCGGCAGGCGGATCGCCAGCCCCGGCACATCGGTGCGCGCCAGCGCGGTCATGAAGCTGTTGTCGGTGTGTGGCGCGGTGCCGAAGGTGTTCTCGCTCATGTCCTGCTGCGACGGGTAGTGCAGGAAGCGCAGATTGGCGTGCGCCTCGTTGGCAAAAAACGGCGCGAAGAAATCTCGCGGCATGCCGAGCGCCACCGCGAACGGCGGCAGCATCCGGTCGCACATCGCACCGAGTGCGCGGAAATATCCCATCATGTCCTCGCGCAGGCCCGGCAGCCCGTCCGGCCACTGGTTTCGCCCGCGCAAGGGAAGCCCAGCCAGCACGTCCGGGTGATCCGGCCCGCGATCGTGGCTGACAAAGAAACTCTCGTTCTGGTTGGGCTTGGTCGCCTTGTGCACCTGTGATGCACCCTGCACGGAGGCGTTCATTGGCATATAGCCGATGTTGTTCTCGTTCAGCCGCAGCTTCAGCTTCTCTTCCAGCGGCAGCGCGTGGAACCGCCGCGACGCGGCGAAGCCCCGGCCGATGATCGCTTGCGGCACGCCATGATTCAGCGCGTAGAAGAAGCCGATGTCCTCGCCGGCATATCGCACCTCTTCCGCCAGGCGCTCGAGCGCGCCCGGCTCGCCGGCGAAATACGGTCCATAGTCGATCACCGGGATCTTCGCCGCGGCTTCCGCAAAGTCCTTGACCGCGTGCTGCTTGAAGAGATGCATGACCTGCTCCCGACGCTGACTTCCCCGCAGTATAGGGCTGGGAGCGCGACGCTGCCAATTTGACCCGGTACGGACCCTCCACTACCGTCCGAACCCAATAACGGACAGCAGGGAGGATGCATGCGCCGGACAGTCGGGCTGAAGCTCGTCATTGCGCTCGCTTGGCTCATCGGTGCGCCGGCCCAGGCAAAGGAACTCGTCCGCGTCACGCTGGTGCAGAGCAGTTTGAGCTTCAACTTCGTGCCGCTGTTCATCGCTCAGACGGAAGGCTACTTCAAGGACGAGGGCGTGCAGCTCGACGTCGTGCTTGCCGGCGGCGGGCCGAAGGCGATGACCGGGCTGGTCGGCGGCGGCGGTCAGTTTTCCGCCTCGGTGCTGTTCGACGGGATCATGGCGCATCGCCGCGGGCTGGATGATGTCCGGGCAATCGCCACGCTGTCCTATTTCCAGGCACCGATGGCGGTGCTCGTCGATATTGCCCGCGAGCGTGGCATCTCGTTGGAGAAGCCACTCAAGGAACGCGTGATGGCGATGAAGGGGCTGCGGATGGGGATTACCACGCCCGGCGCCACCTCGGACCTGTTCATGCGCTATCTGTTCAAGGCCAACGGCCTCGATCCCGACCTCGACCTGGAGATCGTGCCGCTTGGTGGCGTCAGCACGCAGGTCGCCGGCATGCAGGGTGGCCGGGTGGATGGATGCTCCTGCCTGCCGCCGGTCGATGTGCTGACCAACCGGCAGGGCCTCACGGTGAGCGTGCTCGACCAGGAGAAGGACATCCCGCAGCTTACCGGCGTCACCTACGGCACGCTGTATGGCCTCGCCTCGTACAACAAGGCGCATCCGGAGATCGCCACTGCCATGGCACGCGCCGTCACCCGCGCGACACTGCTGCTCGCGCGTGATCCCGACGCAGCCAAACGCGCCACGCGGCCGTTCCTGAAGGAGCTGGACGAGGCCACGTTCGACGCGGCATGGACGACTTACCTGCCGGCCTTTCCGAAGGATGCCGACATCAGCCAGGCGACCTACGAGAAGGAACTGGCATTCGAGAAGTCCGTGTTGCCGGCAAGCAATTCCGCGCCGGTGCCGTACGACACCGTAGTGGATGCGTCCTTCGTGCGCAAGGCCAGGCAGGAGCTGGCGCATTGAGCGACGAACCGCTGATCGAATACCGCGACGTCGGCCGCCGGTTCCTCAGCCGGACAGGGGCGGTGACCGCCTGCGAGCAGGTCAATCTGACGGTGCGGCAGGGCGAGTTCCTTGCCGTGGTGGGGCCGAGCGGCTGCGGTAAATCGACTCTGCTGAACATGGCGGCCGGGCTGCTGGCGCCTACCGCCGGCCAGGTGTTCTATCGCGGTGCGCCGGTGCCAAGCCCCAACACCGATGTCGGCTACCTGACTCAGCGCGACACGCTGTTGCCCTGGCGCACGGTGGAGGACAACGTGTCGATCGCGCTCGAGCTGCGAGGCGAAGGCCGCACCGAGCGGCGGCTGGCCGCGCATGGGTGGCTTGCCCGCATGGGGCTCACCGGTTTCGAGAAGTCGTATCCCGCGCAACTATCCGGCGGCATGCGCCGGCGCGTCTGCCTGGCGCGCACGCTGGCCTACGAACCGGAAACCATCCTGATGGACGAGCCGTTCGGCGCCCTGGATGCGCAACTCCGGCTGGTGATGCACGACGAACTGCTGAAGCTTTGGACCGGAACGCGCAAGACCATCGTCTTTGTCACGCATGATCTCGCCGAGGCGCTGACGCTGGCGGACCGGATTGCGGTCTTCTCCGCCCGCCCTGGACGCATCAAGGCGATCGAGGCGGTGGACCTGCCGCGGCCGCGCGACGTCTTCCGCATCCGCTTCGATCCGCATTTCGGCGCGCTGCACGATCGGCTATGGTCCTATCTGGAAGCGAGCGTCCGAGGCGACGTTATGGTGAACTGAGCCATGTCGGAGGCAGATACCACGCGCACGGCCGCACCGGTGGAACTCCGCCGCCCCGTAGTTGCGACGGAGCAGTTGGCGATACGCAGCGAGTGGCCGACCGTGCTGGCGTGGCGTGCCGGCATCTTGGTTGCGGGCCTGGGACTGTGGGAATTTGCCAGCGGACGACTGATCAAGCCGTTTTGGATCTCGAGTCCGTCGGAGATCTGGCGGCAGCTCGGCGAGTGGATCAGCACTGGCCAGCTCTGGCTGCACGTCGAAGTGACACTGACCGAGACCGTGCTCGGTTTCGCCTTCGGCGCGGTATCGGGCGTGCTGTTTGGGCTGGCGCTGGGACTGAACCGGCGGCTGGCCGCGGTGCTCGATCCGTTCATCGTCGCATTCTACAGCCTGCCGAAGATCGCGCTGGCGCCGCTATTCATCCTGTGGTTCGGCGTCGGCCTGACATCCAAGGTCGTGTTGGCAACGTTCGTCGTGTTCTTCCTGGTGTTTTACAACACCTATGCTGGCACTTTGGCAGTGGAGGCCGAGCTGGTGGATGTGCTGCGGCTGATGGGCGCGCGGCGCAGCCAGATCATCCGCAAGGTTATCCTGCCATCGGCACTGATCTGGATTTTCACCGGGATGAAGAGTTCGGTGCCCTACGCGCTGATCGGCGCCGTGGTCGGCGAGATGATGGCGTCCAACAAGGGGCTCGGCTACCTGATCGAGGCGGCGGCCGGGCAGTACGACACCGGCGGCGTGTTTGCTGCCTTATTCGTGCTGATGATCATCGCCACCGGACTGCATGAGCTGCTCAAGCAGAGCGAACGGCTGATGCTGCGGTGGAAGGAAGACGGCGGGTGAAACGCTCTCCTATCCGTCATGGCCGGGCTTGACCCGGCCATGACGGATAGGTTCCGGTGCAGGAGGAAACATCGATGGTGCAAATTCGTCGCATGGGGCCGCAGATCGGCGTCGAGGTCACCGGCGTCGACGTGAAGACGCTGGACGATGCGGGTTTCGCACCGATCTACCAAGCGTGGCTCGACCACAACGTCATGGTGGTGCGCGACCAGGAGCTGACGATCGAGGATTTCCTGCGCTACAGCCGCCGCTTCGGGCTGGTGGTGCCGCATCCGTCCAAGAGCACGCGGCATCCGGACTATCCCGAGATCACGCTGCTCGGCATCAACAAGTTCGACGCCGACGGCAAGCTGAACGAGGCGATCTACCGGCGCGGCGCCGAAGGCTGGCACACCGATGGCGCCTATGACGCCGAGCCGTTCAAGGCGACGCAGCTCTATGCGCTTGCGATTCCCAGCACCGGCGGCGACACGCTGTTTGCCAGTGCCTACGCGGCCTATGAGGCGTTGTCGGAACGGCTGAAGCAGCGTCTCGACGGACGTATCGGCGCCTTCACCTACGGTGGGCGCAGGAAGAAGCAGGAACTGCTGAACGAGGAAGACCGGGACTGGCAGCCGGTGTTCCATCCGATCATCCGTATTCACCCGGAGACAGGTCGCAAGGCGCTGTATTTCGACCCCGGCAAGATCCTTCGGATCGAAGGCTTGGAGCCGCGGGAGAGCGACGATGTGATCGACGCACTCACCGGCTACATGATCCAGCCCGATGGCGAATACCGTCACAAATGGCGGGTCGGCGACGTCGTGATCTGGGACAATCGCTGTTCATATCATCGCGCCGCCGGCGACTACCCGCCGCACGAGGAACGCATCCACTGGCGAGTGTCCATCAAGGAGCGCGCGGCGGAAGGACGGCTGGCGGCGGAGTAGAGCGTACACCCCCACCCCAACCCTCCCCCGCTCCGCGGGAGATGGAGTCCAACGCCCCCTCTCCCGCGAAGCGGGGGAGGGGGCGCCAGGCCTACCGTGCAGGCGTTTCCTGCGGCGGAAAGTTGCACTCCACCGCAATGCCGTCCGGGTCGAAGTAGAACAACTGCGTCATGTTCAGCCGCGGCAGCACGCGTTCGTCATACTTGATGCCGTGGCCTTCCAGATTCGCCTTCATGTCCTGCAGCCCCTCGCAGGCGAAGGCGATGTGGTCCAGCCGCCCGGTCTTCGCCGGATCGCCGGGCGCATCGGCAATCACCGGGTCCTCGGCACGGCGGCCAATCAGGTGCACCGTCGGCACGCCGCCGCAATACAGCCAATAGCCTGGAAAGTTGAGCGGCGGGCGGTCACCGACCGAAAGACCGACGAGATCGGTGTAGAAGTTCTTGGTGGCCTCCAGGTCGCGCGCCAGGATCGTATAGTGATTGAGCGACATCGCGGGCATGTTGTTCCTCCGTCAGAACTGGTTTTCCGGCTCCATACCGAACAGAATTTGGCCGACCGACTCGTAGTGAAGCTGCCGCCCCTGCGACTGCTGCGCGACGGTGTGGATATCGCGCAGACGCTGCTCGAACGGCTGCTCCTCGAACACCGCCATCGATCCGGCGGCATGATACAGCGTGTTGACGATTTCGCGCGACTGCTGGATCGCCCAGGTCGAGGCCAGCCGGATCATCGCGCGGTCCTCGCCGGTCTGCGCGCCGGTGGATTCGACGTGTTGCCACGCCTGCTCCCAGGTGGTGTGCAGGAAGGCGCGTGCCGAGCGCCAGCGCGCCTCGCATTGCGCAAGCTGCGACTGCACCACGTTGTTCTCGCGCATCGGGCGTGAGGCGCCGCGCGACACCTTGTTGGTCGGCAGGTTCAGGAAATCGTTGATCGTGGCGCGCGCAATCCCCAGCCCCACGCCGGCGAAGCCACAGGAATACAGTTGGTTACTGGTGAAACGATACAGCAACCCCTGCTCCCGCCGTTCCGCGGGATTGTCCCGCGATGTCGAGTGGCGCTGCGGCACGAACACGTCCTTCACCGCGTATTCGTTGCTGGCTGTGCCGCGCAGCCCGATCGTGTGCCAGATGTCGTTCATCTGGGCGCTGGATTTCGGGAACAGCATCGTGCGCACCTTGCCGGTCCCGGCGACCGGCATATGCGCGCCGAGCCAGCTTGCATGATGGCAGCCGCTGGCGAAGCGCCATCTGCCGCTGATCCGGTAGCCGCCGTCCACCGGTTGCGCCTCGAACGGAGCGCCTGGCGGTCCCCACGCCAGAATCCCTGTGGGCGGACCGAAGATCTCGCGCGCCACGTCTGGCTCCAGATAGGCGGCCGTCATCGAGCAGCCGTTGTTCTGGCCGACGCACCAGGCGACGGAGGCATCCGCCTGAGCCAGTGCCTCGGTCACCTGCGTGAAGATGACGGGCCGCAATTCCGCCCCGCCAAGGAAGCGCGGCTGCAGCATACGAAAAAAGCCGCCATCGATCAGCGCCGAAACCACGTGTTCCGGCAACTCGCGCCGGCGTTCGATCTCGTCGGATGACTCCGCGAGCATCGGCGCGAGATCGCGGGCGCGTTGGATGATGTCGATGTCGCTCATTTGCGAGTCTCCACGGCAAGACCGAGCTCACCCGATGGTGCCCCCTCTGCCAGGTCCCCGTCGATCGCCGAGATGGAGCGCCGGCCAGTTTCGAAGCCGAACAACGCGAAGGCCATGCCGCACAGCACCAGCCAGGCCGCGAAATAGAAAAAGGACGGCGTGATCGCGGCGAGTGTCGCCTTCGGCTCGATCACGTTCGAGGTGCCGACGATAAGCGCCAGCCCGAGCGGGCCGATGATCTTGCCGATGCCGCCGAAGCCGTACGCCGAGCCCATGCCGGTGGCACGCAGCCGAGTCGGCCAGACCTCGGCCATGTAGGGACCGATCAGGGCGAAACCGCCGTCATAAAAGAAGTCGCCGATCACGATGAGCAGCCAGAACAGCGACACGCCGGCAATGAACTCGTTGTGCCACAGTCCCGCCGCGGCGACGCACAGCGCGGCACCGAAGCCGCAAAGCATGCCGGTGTTGCGGCGACCGAACAGATCCGCCAGGAAGGCGAAAGTGATGCGCCCGATGATGCCGGCGACCTTGACCCAGATGAACAGGTAAGCCGCGTAGGCTGGCGTCACACCGAGTTGGAGCACGAACAGTGTCGGCGCCCAGAGCCCGATGCCGTACGATGCGGTCTGCGCACCGATGCTGGCCATCCATGATACCGCCATGCTGCGCGGATAGCGAAACAGCTCGATCCACGCCGTCTTCGGCGGCACCTCGGCCTGCACTGGCAGCGGCAAGGATTCAGCAGGCACCTGCAACGCCCAGGCGAGCGAACGACGCGATTCCTCACGCCTGCCCTGGCTCAACAGCCAGTGTGGGGATTCCGGCACCCAGGCACGCACCAACAGTGTGAACAGTGCCGGCAACAAGCCCACCACGAACAACCCGCGCCAGCCGATCTCGGGCGTCAGGAACGCGGCGATGAAGGATGCGAGCATCACGCCAAGCGGGATGCAGGCCGTCACCAACCCGCCGATCGCGCCGCGCCAGCGTGCCGGGACGAATTCCTGCACCAGCGGCAGATCGACGCAGTAAAGGCCGCCGACGCCAAATCCGACGAAGAAACGAAACACCGACAGGAACACCCAGTCATTGTCCGGCGTGAGCGCCAGTATGCCGCTGGCCAGCGAGAAGTTGATCACCGTCGCCATGAACACCTTGCGTCGGCCGATCACATCGGCAAGCCGTCCCCAGATGAAAGCGCCCAGGATCGCACCGACGCCGGAGGACAGCAGGATGATCGCGGACTCGCCGAAGGTGAGGTTCCACGGCTTGATGATGAACGCCAGCACGAAGCCGATCAGGAAGTAGTCGAAGAATTCCAGCATGTCGCCGATGATCGCGGCGGCGATGATCTTGATCTGGTTGCCGGTCAGCGAGCGGGCCTGATCCAGACGCTCGAACATGATGCTCTCCTCCAAGGACGCGACCTTGCCAAGCCAGCGCGTTTCTTTTCACACGATACGAGATTCCGGGAATCCCGTCACGCTGCCGGACGTTGCTCCAGCGTATCCAGCATAGCGGCGATGCGCGCGCCGGTCGCTGCATCGGTGGCGCGCAGCGGCGGACGGACATTTCGCCAGATCGGTTCGCCGGTGATCGCCGCCAACACCGCCTTCAGCGTCGGGATGCTGTCGACAGGCGCACACGCTTGTTCGATGGCGGCCTGAGCGCTCGGATCATGGAACAGTCGACGCACCAGCGCGGGCACCAGGTTCGCCATGCCGCAGATCGTCCCCTGGCCGCCGGCGGCGAGCGCACGCGCGATCAGCACCTCGGCGCCGACCAGTGAAGCAACATCCGGCGCCGCGGCACGGAACGCCAGGAATGCAGCGAAGTCGCCGCTGCTGTCCTTCACGCCGGACACCATCGCGCCATAGCGCGCGCGCAGCCGGCCCAGCACTGGCGCAGGCACCGGAACGCCGCAGACCTGCGGGATGTGATAGAGGCATGCGCTGAGGCGCGCATCGGCCACGCCGTCCAGCACGGCGGCGAATGCGTCCTCGACGCCCTCGGGCGACACGCCGGCGAAGTAATAAGGCGGCAGCAACAGGGTGCGCGTGATCCCAAGGCCGAGCATCCCTTTGGTCAACGTCACCGTGTCGGCGATCGCCGGGCAGCCGGTGCCGAGCGCCAGCCGGGCAGGCTCCACCCCTGCACGCAGCACTGCCTCCGCGGCCGCCAGGCGTTCGGCGATGGAGAAGGACGGGCCTTCGCCACAACTGCCGAACAGCACCAAGCCATCACAACCCCAGCGCAGCAGGCGCTGGGCATGGCGGGCCAACGCGTCGTGGTCGATCGCGCCCGCGGTGCTGGTCGGTGTGGTCGCGGCGGCCCACAAGCCGGTGATCGGGTCGGGCATCATCGTCTCCTGCGAAACCTGGTCTCGGTCAGCCTGCCATCGAAACGCGATTGCGGCCATCCCTGCGCTTGCGTAGGCTTTCGCCTTGTACCGGACCAGGAGCGTCCATGCTGCGAGGCATCCATCCTCTGCTGACGCCTGATCTGCTGCACGCCCTGGCCAGCATGGGCCACGATGATCGCATCGCGGTGGTGGATGCGAATTTCCCAGCGGGCAGCCACGCAAAACGGCTGGTGAGCCTGCCAGGCACCAGCGCCCCTGCCGTACTCGAGGCGATCCTATCGGTAATGCCGGTGGATGACTTCGAGCCGCACCCCATCTCGGTGATGCAGGTCGTCGGCGATCCCGGGATGATACCCGAAGCCGTGCGCGACTTGGTTGCGATCCTCGCGCGCAACGACCTGCCGGCACCGGCGCGCCTGGAGAGGCGGGCATTCTACCGGGCAGCGGCCGAGGCCTTCGTTCTGGTGCATACCGGCGAGCGGCGTTTCTACGGCAACATTCTGCTGACCAAGGGTGTACTCCCGCCCGGCTCGCCTGCATGATGCTGGTTGACGCGCATCACCATGTCTGGCGCCTTGCGCGGGGCGACTATGCATGGCTGACAGCCGATCTGCCGATCCATCGTGACTATACGCTGGACGACTTGCGGCCACTGCTCGGCGACATTCCTGCGACCGTGCTGATACAAGCTGCACCGACCAGCGCTGAAACCGCCTTAATGCTGGACGTGGCGCGCAACTCCTCGGGACTTGTTCGCGGCGTGGTAGGCTGGGAGGACCTCGCTCAGCCTGCCATCGCCACTGGCGCCTGGCAGCCCTGGGCCGACGACATGAATCGTGTGGCACAAGAAACGGGAGCGTTCTGCAACCTGTCGGGACTGATTACCGAGGCCGCGAGTGACTGGCTTGTGGATGATCTGCGCCGTTATGTAGACTACCTGCTAACCTGCTTTGGACCCGATCATCTGATGTGGGGGAGTGACTGGCCCGTCGTAAACCTCGCCGGCGGCTACCCACGCTGGCGCGAGGCTTCGATGGAACTGCTCGCTGGACTATCACCAGACGAGCGGGCCGCAATCCTTGGTGGCACCGCTGCTGCGTTCTATAGACTGCCGGCGTGAGCCTGTCCAAGCGGCTAGTATCGACTTTCAAGGAAAGTCAATACATTGTACTTTGTTTGAGTACCCGATTCACGCGGCTAATGGTCGGGCTTGACCCGGCCATTCGCCGCTTGAATCGGGTACTAGCGCGATACGACCGAATAACGTAAAGCTGCCGCCGGGTTGAAGGGGCATTAAAATGAGCGAATCGACTGACCAGGTCCTCGGACTGACCGCGCAGATCGTCTCTGCGCATGTTCGGCACAACGCCGTCCCGCCAGATGCACTGCCGGGGCTGATACAGGAAGTGTACAAGACTCTCACAAATGTCGGGAAGCAGCCGGTGCAGGCTGAAACGCCGGCCCCGGCCGTGCCAGTGAAGCAGTCGATCAGGCAGGACCGCATCATCTGTCTGGAAGACGGCAAGAGCTTCTCGATGCTGAAGCGGCACCTGATGACCGACCACAAGCTGACGCCGCAACAGTATCGCGAGAAATGGGGGCTGCCGCGCGAGTATCCGATGGTAGCGCCGAACTACGCGCAGACGCGCTCGGCGCTGGCGAAGAAGATCGGGCTCGGGCGGAAGGCTGCCAAGCCGGCCAAGCGCGCGGCCGGCCGCAGGAAGCGCGGCGCGAGCTGAGTCCGTCGCCCGCTCGTCGCGATGGGAATGATCCGGATCACACCATCCATCGCGATCGACGAGCGGGCCATCACCGAGAGTTTCGTTCGCGCGTCGGGTCCTGGTGGACAGAACGTCAACAAGGTTGCGACGGCTGTACAACTGCGATTCGATCCGGCCGACTCCGGCCTGTCGGAAGACGTGCAGGGGCGGTTGCGACGGCTCGCCGGCAAGCGGTTCACGCAGCAAGGTACATTGCTGATCGCGGCGCAACGTCATCGCACGCAGGAGCGCAACCGGCAGGCCGCGCTTGAGACTCTGATACGGTTGATCCAGCGCGCGGCGGAACCACCCACCCAACGGATCGCCACGCGGCCGACCGCGGCTTCCAGGCGCCGCCGGTTGCAGACGAAGACACATCGCGCCCGCGTCAAGCACACCAGGACCGCGCCAGCGGATGAAGAGTGACTTCAGGGAGGTGCCATCTACCAGCCACCGAGACCACGGGCGATCAGCAGTACCGCCAGAACCGACAGCAGGACCAGTGCGGTGAGCCGATGGTGATGTGGACGCGAACGGCGGAAGCCCCAGTTTCCCACATAGGTTCCTGCCATCAGCACCGGCACCGAAGCGACCGACCATGACAGGATCTCGCGGTCGATCAGGCCGCTCAACGACATCAGGAGCAGCGACAGCATCGCCGAGAGCATGAAATAGACGATGGAGGAGGCGCGCACGATAGCAGCGTCGTGCGCCAACGCCAGCAGATAGACCACGATCGGCGGCCCGCCCATCGATGCGAGGCCGCTCATCACACCCGCGACGAGACCGACCGCAAATGTAAGCGCACGCGATGGCCTGGGTGGCAGACGAAAGCCGCGCCATAGCAGCAGCACGGATCCAATGATCACACAGCCGATCGCCAGGCGGACCGGGTTGGCTCTGAACGCGGTCAGCACCACCAGGCCGATCGGGATGCCCAGCACGAGGCCAGGACTCAATCCGCCAACCGCCCGCCAATCGCAGAGCGGCCATGCCCGCCGCAGCCCCGCCACACCCACGATGACCTGCAGCACGACGACGAAGGGCACAACCTTGGCCGGCGGCAGCGCCAGGCTGAGCAGCGGCACGGCGGCGAGGCCGAAACCGAAGCCGGTGAAGCCGCGCAGCAGCGCGGCGGCAAACACGCCGAATACGGCGATGAGGAGGGTCTCGGCCATCGTCGACGCAGACTCATCCGGGGGTGCGCCGCCTGTCCAGTAAGGCACCGCCGATCCGCCAGGGGTTGCCAAGCCGGTCCTCGATCAGCATCATGCTGGCCATGGACCGGGAAAACCAAGGCGACGGCGGAAAAAATGCCGCAAGTTCACTAATTTGGTGAATGTCCATCAGATCAGGCCAGTCGTTTCGACGGCATTGGCCCAGCATTATTGCGTGCTGGCGCGGCGTCCCGCCACCGACTCCGGCATGACTGGTGGCAAGGCCGCATCATCCCAGATGCGCATCATGCAATACTGGCCGGAGGGCGTCTGGCGGCGGCTGCTGCAACGCGGACTGCCAGGTCTGGTCGCTGCCGCCCTGCTCGCCCTGGTGCATAGTGGCGCCCATGCGCAGCGGGCCGAGGCGACGACCCCCCAGGGTTGGATCGGCGAGACAGGAACGGCGTCCTATTATGGCCGTGCCCACCAGGGCAGACGCACGGCGGCCGGCGGTCGCTTCGATCAGAAGGAGCTGACGGCGGCGCATCCCTGGTTGCCATTCGGCAGCAAGGTGCGAGTCACGCTGCAGGGCACCGGCCACTCGGTCGTCGTCACCATCACCGACCGGCTGTATTCGGCGCGCCGGGTGATCGATCTGTCCATGGCGGCGGCGCGGCTGCTCGGCATGGTGCGCCAGGGCGTCGGGACAGTATCGCTGTCACCCGCCTGACCAGGCATCGCCACGCATTTTGTGGCATGCTGTCGGGGTAATCACGCGAGAGGCAGCAGCGGATGTTCCAGGATGCCCACGGGCTGCACGTGACAGCCGCATCGGTGGCTGCGGTGCAGGCATTCGATCACACGCTGATGGGCTATCTGAGCTATCGCGCCGATACGCCGCAGCGTCTGGCAGCGGTGTTCGATGCCGATGCGGAATTTGGCCTGGCGCATTGCCTGAAGGGCTATTTCGCCATGCTGTCCTACAAGCAGGCGGCAGTGCCGATGGCAGAGGCCGCGGCGGCCGATGCGCGGCGTCTCACCGAACGGGCAACGCCGCGGGAACGGGCGCATGTCGCGGCCTTGCAGCACTGGATCGATGGCGAACCTGATCACGCGGCCGCCGTCTGGGAACAGATCCTGAGCGAACATCCGCGCGACGTGCTCGCATTCCGCCTCGCGCACTTCGTCAATTTCTGGCTGGGGCGGCCGGATGTCATGCTGGCATCGGTGCTGGGCGTCGAGCGGCATTGGAGCGATGAATTGCCGGGCTATGGCGCGATCCTCGCCTGCCGCTGCTTCGCGCACGAGGAATGCGGCCACTACACGGAGGCGGAAGCCGCGGGACGCGCTGCGATCGACCGCGACCCCGGCGATCTGTGGGCGGCGCATGGCGTGGCGCACGTGCTGGAAATGCAGGGCAGGCGCAGCGAGGGCATCGCCTGGATCGACGGCCTGCGGCGGAACTGGGAGGCAGCGAACAATCTGCGCCACCATCTCTGGTGGCACGCCGCGATGTTTCATCTGGAACGCGGCGAAACGGATCGCGTTCTGGCATTGTACGACGGCGAATTCCGCAACCTCACATCGAGACTGACCGAGGCGCAGCCTGATCTCTACATCGACGTGCAGAATGCCGCCTCCATGCTGTTCCGCCTGCAGAGGCACGGCGTGGATGTCGGCGATCGCTGGGTGGAACTGGCCGACAAGGCAGAGCCGCGCATCGGCGACTGCCTGTCCGCCTTCACCCTGCCGCACTGGATGATGGCGCTTGCCACGACCGGGCGGCAGGCGGCGGCGCTGCGCATGCTGCAGGCGATGCGCGCCTTCGCGCAGGGCCCGGGCATCACCGCATCCGTGGTGGGGCGCTATGCGCTGCCGATCTGTGAGGCGGTGCTGGCGCACGCTCGGGGCGAGCATGTACAGGCGGTCGCGGCCATGCGCCCCGCGCTGGATGGCATGTACCGTCTGGGCGGCAGCCATGCGCAACAGGACGTGCTGGAGCAGTTGTTCCTCGATGCGGCGTTGAAGGCAGGCCTGGCCGACGATGTGCGGCTGATGCTGGAGCGTGTTGCGGGACGCAACCGGTTGCCGTTGCGTCGCCGCATCGGCTATGCCTCCGCGGCAGGCCTGATCGACGGCTGAGCGCTGCCATGTCGGCGCGCGCACTGCCATTGCTGGCCACGCTGCTGGCGCTGCCGGTGCTTGCCGATGCGCCGCCCACAGGTGCCGCCGCCGATGGCGACTGGCATTCCGATGCGCCCGGCGTGGTGCGGCATTTCACCGCCGATGCCATGCCGCCTCCCTACACCACGCTTTCCGCGCACCGCGCCCCATCGGTGGTGGCGCGGCCGGCCGGCGCGACGTTGCGCGTACCGCCGGGCTTCGAGGTTGAACTGTTCGCCGCCGGACTGGAGCGGCCGCGCACGCTGCGTGTCGCGCCAAACGGCGATGTATTCGTTGCCGAGAGCGATACCGGTCGCCTGCGTGTGCTGCGTATCCCGCCGGGTGCGGCAGCCAGGCCGCAGCCCTATGTTTTTGCCGAGGGCCTGACGTATCCGTTCGGCATCGCCTTCTGGCCGCCCGGGCCAAATCCGCGCTTCGTCTATGTTGCGGAGATGGATCGGGTTGTGCGGTTCCCGTATCAGCCTGGCGATCTGCGGCCACGCGGCAAGCCCGAAATCGTGGTGCCGCATCTGCCGGCCGGCGGACACGCAACGCGCGATCTGGTGTTCTCATCCGATGGGCGCGGCATGTTCGTCTCGGTCGGTTCCGCAAGCAATGCCGGGACCGATATGCCAGCACGTGACGTCGCATCCGGGCGTGCCTGGGATGCAACGCATGGTGTCGGCGCAGCCTGGGGAAGCGAGCAGGAGCGCGCCGACGTGCTGATGTTCGATCCCGACGGCGGCAACCGGCGGATCTTCGCCACTGGCCTGCGCAATTGCACCGCCGAGGCGATCGCCCCCGCGACGGGTGCGCTGTGGTGCGTGGTGAATGAGCGCGACGGGCTGGGCGACGATCTGCCGCCGGACTACGCCACGTCGGTGCGCCAGGGCGCATTCTATGGCTGGCCCTGGTACTATATCGGCGAGCACGAGGACCCGCGGCTCAAGGGCCGGCGAGCCGATCTCGCAGGCCACGTCACCCTGCCCGACGTGCTGATCCAGCCACATTCGGCACCACTCGGGATCACTTTCTATGACGGCGACCAGTTCCCGAAGGAATATCGCGGCGACGCATTCGTGACTCTTCGGGGTTCATGGAACCGCGCGCGCCGCACCGGCTACAAGGTGATCCGGCTACGCTTCGCGAACGGCAAGCCCACCGGCGAATACGAGGATTTCCTCACCGGCTTCGTCGCCTCGGATCAGGCGGTGTGGGCGCGGCCTGTCGGCATCGCCGTGGCGCAGGACGGGTCGCTGCTGGTCAGCGAGGACGGCAACGGTACAATCTGGCGGATCGTCTACCGAGGGGGAAACCGATGAGCACCACGCGACCGCCGAAGCAGAAGGCGCTGAACCTGACCTGCGATTGCCACTTCCACATCTTCGGGCCGTATGACCGGTTCCCGCTGGACGCGGGACGCACCTACACGCCACCACCTGCCTTGGTGGAACAGTATCTGGCGATGGCGGACACGGTCGGCATCGGCCGCATGGTGGTCGTGCAGGCCAGCGTCTACGGCACGCAGAACGAAGTCACGCTGGACGCAGTGCAGCAGTTCGGCCTGCATCGCGCGCGCGCCGTGGCGGTGATCGACGACAGCTTCGACGATGCGGCGCTGCGACGGATGCATGAGCGTGGCGTGCGTGGCGTGCGGTTCAACATGGTGTCCGGCAACGGCACGCCGGAAGCGCAACTGGACGCGCTGGCGCGCCGGCTGGCGCCGCTCGGGTGGCACATCCAGATCTATGCCGAGGGGGACAAGCTGGCCGAGATCGCGCCACGACTGGCGCAACTGCCGGTCGAGCTGGTGATCGACCATTCCGGCGGCGTTAAAGCGGCGCTCGGCACCGCGCACCGGCAGTTCCAGGCGCTGCTGTGCCTGCTGGATAGCGGGCGGGCCTGGATCAAGGTGTGCAGCTACCGCGCCTCGTCCGCCGGGGCGCCATGGAGCGACGTGGCGCCGAATGTGAAGGCGCTGGTCGCCGCCGCGCCGGAACGCTGCGTGTGGGGGACCGATTGGCCGCATCCTTCGATGAACCCGGTGCCGGAGGCGGGGCTGCTGTTCGATCAGTTCGTCGAATGGGTGCCTGACGCGGCGACGCGGCAGCGCATCCTTGTGGACAATCCGGCGAAGCTGTACGGCTTCTGATCCACTGTCACGGAACTGTTTCCGTCCTGCCAAGTCAGGTTCATGATTGGCCGCGTATCGGCGCCGCCGGACCGTTCAGTGGATCAAGTGATTCGCCACCTACAACACGGTAGGCGTCCGCAAGGCACTTGGAGGATGGCGTGCAGGCTGTGTTGGCGGTAAGGCGACGCCAGAGGCGGCCATGGAGGCGGCCCAGGAGCAGGCCGACGCTCTCATGCAATCGTATGTGGAACAAACCGCCCTGAAGCTGCCAGAATAGGCGCCCCAGAACCAAGGAGCGCCCCATGCTGATCTGCCAGCTCACCGACCTGCACGTCCGGCCGGTGGGAAAACCCGCGAACCGCGTGGTCGAAACCAACAGGTTCACCGAGCGGGCGTTTCGGGCGGTAGCGCGGCTCAGCCCCCGCCCGGACGTCGTGGTCATCACCGGCGACCTGACCGAATGCGGCCTGGACGCCGAATACGCCAACCTGGCCCGGCTGCTGCGCAAGTGGCTGCCGATGCCGGTGTTCGTCATCACGGGCAACCACGACCGGCGGACGTCGTTCCGCGAGGGTCTTCGGCATCTGCCGGGCGTGACCGCGGACCCGCACTACATCCAGTATGCCGTGGAGGACCACGCGGTCCGGCTTGTCATGCTGGACACGCTGGTGCCCGGCGCCGGCCACGGGGAGCTTCACGCCGAGCAGCTAAAATTTCTCGACCGCACCCTGGCCGCCGCACCAGACAAGCCGACCATCGTGGCGATGCACCACCCGCCCTTCGCCTGCGGCATTGCCCACATGGACCGCATCAATCTGCGCAACACGCCCGAGTTCGCCGCCATCATCGCCAGGCACAGGCAGGTCGAACGGATCATCTGCGGTCATCACCACCGGCCGATCGTGACCCGCGTGGCGCATGCCATCGCGTCGATCTCGCCCTCGGTTGCCCACCAGGTCGAGATGTCGCTGGATCCCCACGATCCAGGAGCCTTCGTCTTCGAGCCGCCCGCCTTCCAGCTCCACCGATGGACCCCAACCGACGGCATCGTTTCGCACACCGTCTACGTCGAGGACTTCCCGGGGCCGTATCCCTTTGTCAACGACCCTGAGTATCCAGGAAGCGCCTGACCCGATCTTTTTTGTAATTTTGCCTCGCCAGAACGTGCGTTCCCCGGCGCTGCAACACAGTTGCAACCCTGGATGCCACACTCAAAGTAAGTACGGCGTCCGCCAGGGCGTCCGCCAAAGCGTGCGCAGGGTGCGCGAATTTCTCTGGCGGAATACAACTATTAAGTGTATAAGCGGGTATGTTCCTGGGGCAATCACCGAGCATCGTCCTGAGTTCAGTGCAGGCCATGGTCCTGCCCGCGCTACTGCTCGCGCTCACTGTTTCCGCGATTATCGTGGTCGCCGGCTTGCTCAGGCGGCGCGACCTTCTGCTGCGTGGGCACAATGGCGGCACCCGTCCGAATTTCGCGTTCGGCCAGACGCCGCTGGAGTCGGGGCTGCTGGATGTCGCCGCAGAGATCCGGGCGGTCCTGGAGCAACTCGACGGCCTTGCGGCGCAGAATTTCGTCGAGTTCGAACTGGCAGTACAGCCCCGCTTGGCCATACAGGCCGATCCCCGCGTGTTCCGTGACATCCTGACCAAGCTGGTTGTTCACGCGATCGACCAGGCGCCCGGAGGAAGAGTATTGCTGGGGGCAGCACGGCAGGGTGGCCGCGTGCTGGTCACCGTATCCGATGAAGGCGCCGGAACCGACCGCGCCACGCAAGAGTCCGCGTTGCGTCCCGCCGAGCGGCTGGCAGCCTTGCAGGGGGCCTCGCTGGAAGTCGATGCCCGCGCCGGACAAGGCACAACCGTGGTGCTTCGGCTCACAGCGGCCAGCACGGCCCGGCGGGATATAACCGCGGCCGAGCCTACCGATCCGGCGACCATACGGGCACAGGCTCGCGCCCCGCGACAGACCACGACCGCAACACGGTAGCTGGCGGGAATAAAGCACCAAACGGCGCGTCTGCCTTCGCGGGTCGGAGTGACCAGCTGGCATGTGGATCAATCGGCGCAAACGAGGTCAGAAAGCCACTCTTTCGCTGCCGTCGCCGCGTCCGTAGCGAGGAGCTGGTCGGAGATGTGCGGCGCGGTGTCAGACATACAGGCGTGCATCCCGGCGCTGCGCCGCCATGCATCGGCGTTGTTGCGCAACAAGCGAGATGGTGACGACCTTGTCCGTGCCTGCCTGTCGCGTGCGCTGGAGCAGGTGCGGGCGCTGAGCGAGCAAACGGACATGCGGGCCTGGCTGCTGTCCATCCTGCACGGCGAGCTCGCCAGCCGGTCCTGGCAAGCCAGGTTGCGGCGGGCGAGCCGGCCAGGCGGGGAGCCCGTGCAGGATCCGCTACGCGATCTCGATCGGCTGGCAGACCAGCAGCGGGCCGTGCTGTTGCTCGTTGCCATCGAGGATCTGTCCTATGCGGACGTGGCGCAGATCCTGGGAATACCGCAAGGCGCGGTGATGGCCTTGCTGGCAGACGGCAGGGAGCGCCTGCGGCAGCTCGGTGTGGACGATGCGGTTGCCGGGCGGAGGATGGGATGACGGCAGCGGAACGGCCGATCTCGGAAGACGAGTTGCACGCCTATGTCGATGACCGCCTGGGGGCGGCGCGTCGCCTGGAGGTCGAGCACTATCTGCACGCACAGCCCGAGCTGGCGCGGCGCGTGGCAGCCTATTGCGCCCAGCGGGCCGCTCTGCGTTCGGCACTCGTGGCGCGAGCCGCCGAGCCGATCCCGCCGGAGCTGAACCTCACGCGGCTGCTCGAATCCCGGCTGCGACAACGCCGCGGCTGGTGGCGGATCGCCGCGGCGATCGTCCTGTCGCTCGGTGTCGGCGGCGCAGCCGGCTGGTACCTGGGTCTGCCGGCGAAGCCAGACCGAACACAGCTCGCGGTGTCCCTGTTGCAGCAGGAGGCGATGAGCAGCCATGCGGTCTATGCCACGGATCGGCGCCATCCGATCGAGGTGGCCGCCGCCGAGCGGGACCATCTGGCGCAATGGCTGTCCAACCGGCTGCGCCGCAGCGTGGCGCCGCCCGATCTCAGCCTCGCCGGCTACCGGCTGCTGGGCGGACGCCTGCTGGCGACCGAACGTGGCGCGGCCGCGGCGCTCTTCATCTACGAGGACGCGCAGGGCAATCGGCTGAGTCTGCTGATGCGCCCGATGGCGCCGGAGTTGCAGGCCCCACGCTCCGACATGAGCCAGAGCGCGGTGAACGGCTGCACCTGGATCGAGAAGGGGATCGGCTACGCCGTGGTCGCGGCGATGTCCGACGATGCGCTCGACCACGTGGCGCAGCAGATCAGCCAGCAGGCCGGCGAACCGGGATAGGCGGCGTCGCCGACCCGGGATGGTCAAATCATGCAGCGGCCGCCGTCGATCAGCAGCGTCTGGCCAGTGAT
Organism: Acetobacteraceae bacterium; assembly: GCA_041487355.1. GTDB lineage: Bacteria > Pseudomonadota > Alphaproteobacteria > Acetobacterales > Acetobacteraceae > JAMXLO01. Next base: position 22,030 of record JBGPND010000040.1, read on the forward strand.
GAAGCGGCTGTCGTCGCTGGCCAGGAATACCACGACGTTGCCGACATCCTCGGGCTCGCCGATATAGCCCATCGGCGTTCCGTCGCGGATCCGGTCGATGACTTCCGCCGGCAGGCGCTGGTGGGCGCGCGTGCCGATCGCGCCGGGCGCCACCGCATTCACGTTGACATGGAACGGCGCCATCTCGCGGGCCAATGCGCGGGTGAAGCCCACCACGCCCAGCTTCGCGGCGCTGTAGTCCACCAGCCCGACGTCGCCATAGAACGCCGACTCCGACGACATGTTGATGATCTTGCCGCTGCGCCGCTCACGCATGCCGGCAACCACCTGCCGCGTGGCCAGCATCGCGGACATCAGCGAGACGTTCAGCACGAAGCGCCAGGTCGCCGGATCGGAGCACCAGAATTCGCTGGCCTTCTCCCGCGCGCTTTGGCCGACATTGTTGAACAGAACATCGATCCGGTTGAACGTCCCCTGGATGCGATCGAACGCCTGCTGGATCTGGGACTCGGCAGTGCAGTCGAGAACGACAGGCAGCGCCCGGCGACCGAGCGCCTCGATCTCGCGCGCGACCGCCGCGAGACTGTCCGCCTCCCGGTCCAGTAGCGCCACATCCGCGCCAGCACGTGCAAGGCAGAGCGCACTGGCGCGTCCAATGCCGTTCGCCGCGCCAGTGACGACACAAATCCGGTCGGCAAGCTTTGTATTCATGACGCACCTCTCATGGCGGAACACCCGGCATCTGCCGCAATCTCTTGCGGCGCGACGGTACTCTGACGCTATAATTTCCGTGCCGGCGACGGTCGAGGGGGAAACATGATGGCGCGAGTTGGTTGGCGAACCGCCAGGAACGCGTTGTTGCTGTGCTGCCTGCTGGTGCTGGCGGGCGCCACTGATCCTCCGGGCCGACCCGGCCACGTGCTGGATGAAGCGCGCCAGGCTGGCCGCGGCGCCGCCTCGCTGCCGGCCGCCGTGGAGGATTATTTCCACGACATGGACGGCGGCATCAAGCTGGAGAAGGACACGGCCACCGGCCTCGATCCGGTGATCGGCCGCAACATGTGGCTGGTGTGGGCCGGCGGCAACGACCGGTTCTGGGACAAGATGACGCGCTACACATTCGGCGCATTCGACCTGCTGAAAATCGTCGCCTACGACCCGGACAAGCCGATCGATCGCGCCAGGCGTTGGAAGGACCTGGGGCTGATCAACGAACCGTGCCTCGACGCGCCGACCGGTCCTGATCCGGACCGTTTCGGCTTGCTGCTCGATGTGCGCCGGCCGGGCTGCCCCGCCGATCCGTTCGAGAACGCGGCGAATTATCCTGGCGTGCGTATCGGCGCGCGCGGCAAGACGGTGCCGGTCGGGTCCTTGTACGGCTACGCCAGCGGCATCGTCGGTCTGCGGCTGTTCCCGAATCCCGATTTCGACGCAGCAGCGAAGGCGAAGTGGGATGCGGGCGCGTATTTCAAGGGCGATCAGAGTCTGGTCCGCCCCTACCGTATCGGCATGTCCTGCGGCTTCTGCCATGTCGGCCCGAGCCCGGTGCATCCACCGGCCGATCCGGCAAATCCGCAATGGGCCGATCTCAGTTCCACCGTCGGCGCGCAGTACATGTGGGTGGATCGCCTGTTCGTGTACCGGGCGAATCCCGACAACTTCATGTTCCAGCTCGTGCACACCTATCGGCCGGGCGCGATGGACACCTCGCTGGTGTCGACCGACAACATCAACAATCCGCGGACGATGAATGCGGTCTATAGCCTCGGTGCCCGGCTCGAGCAGGCGCTGCGCTGGGGACACGAGACACTCGCCGGCGGCCAGCTCAACAACAAGCAGTTCAACGACTATCTCAGCGGCGGGCCACTGACCCAGTTCTTCCAGAAGCCGAACATCTCCTGGGCGCCACGCGTGCTGAAGGATGGCTCGGATTCCGTCGGCGCACTGGGCGCGCTGAATCGGGTCTATGTGAACATCGGCCTGTTCAGCGAGGAATGGCTGCTGCACTTCAATCCCGTGGTGGGCGGCAAGCCGATCAGCCCGATACCGATCGCGACGGCCGAGAAGAATTCCAGCTACTGGCAGGTGACCGAGGCCGCCACGCCGCACACGGCATGGTTCTTCCTGAAGGCCGCAAAGCCGGACAGGCTGAAGGATGCACCGGGTGGGGCGAAATATCTGACCGCGGATGCCACCGTGCTGGATCGCGGCAAGACGGTGTTCGCGGAGACCTGTGCGCGCTGCCATTCCAGCAAGGCACCGCAGCCAGCCGCGGGCCTGGATCCGTCCGGCTGTGCCGGGCTCAACTACATGCAGTGCTGGAACAACTACTGGGCCTGGACGAAGACGGACGACTACAAGCGGCAGATGCGTGCGATCGTGAGTGCGCCGGATTTCCTCGACAACAACTACCTGTCGACGGAACTGCGTGTGCCGGTGACGCTGCTGCAAACCAATGCCTGCAGTCCGCTGGCGACCAATGCGCTTGCCGGCAACATCTGGGACAACTTCTCGTCCCAGTCGTACAAGACGTTGCCTTCGGTCGGCACGATCACGGTGCACGATCCGTTCACCGGCAAGCCATGGCAGTACAAGATGCCGGCGGGTGGACGCGGCTATACGCGACCGCCTTCGCTGATCAGCCTGTGGTCCACCGCACCGTTCCTGCTCAACAACACCGTGGGCGAGGATGCGTTCGAGCAGGATCCGTCGGTCGATGCGCGGATGCGGGTGTTCCAGGCATCGATCGAACAGATACTGTGGCCGGAAAAGCGCAAACACGACAAGCTGTTCGGTGACAAGACTCCAGGCGATCCGGTCTATGTCATCGATCGCACCACCGCACCCAGCAAGATCAGCATACCGGCGGCCTATGTGCCCGAGACGCTGCGTCCGCTCTCGGCCAGATTGCACCGGCTGTTGCCGGCGTTGTTCGACGCCGATGGCGGCATCACGATCGGTCCGTTCCCCAAGGGCCTGCCGGTGAACCTGCTCGCCAACCTGCAGCCGCTGTCGGAGACCACCGATCCGATCGAGCGTCTGCGACATGTCGAGCGGTTGGTGCAATTGCTGGTCGATCTCAAGATCTACCTTGCCACGCTGCCGCCCAACGCGACGGACGAACAGATGGTCAGCGGGATCGGGAGCAAGATGGATTCGGCGCTGCTGGCACTCAACAAGTGCCCGGACTTCGAGGTGAACCGTGGCCACTATTTCGGCACCGGCCAGGCTGCCGGCGAACCCGCGCTCGGCGACAGCGACAAGCGTGCACTGATCGAATTCCTGAAGACGTTCTAGTTGCTGCACCACATGCCGCAGCCCCCGGAGGACTGCGATTACGTGATCGTCGGCTCCGGCGCCGGCGGCGGCACGTTGGCGGCGCGGCTGGCGGAAGCGGGCATGCGCGTCGTGGTGCTGGAGGCTGGCGGCGATCCGCGTGAAAGTCCCGGACTGCCCGAGGATTACGACGTTCCGGCGTTCCATCCGCTTGCCTCGGAGAACCCAGCCATGAGCTGGGAATTCTTCGTGCGTCATTATGCCGACGAGGCGAGGCAACGCCGCGACTGCAAGTTGCAGCCGCAGGGCATCTTCTACCCGCGGGCGGGGACACTCGGCGGTTGCACCGCGCACAACGCAATGATCCTGATGGCACCGCACGATTCGGATTGGAACGGCATCGCGGCATTGACCGGGGACGCGTCCTGGCAGGCGAACCGGATGCGGCGCTACTTCCGACGACTGGAGACCTGCCGCTACCGCCCGGTGTGGCGCGCCTTGTCGTGGCTTGGCCTCGACCGGACGGGCCATGGCTGGAACGGCTGGCTGCCCACCGAATGTGCCATGCCGTGGCAGGTGTTCGAGGACTGGCGGCTGCTCCATACGGTGACCGATTCCGCATTCGGAGCATTGCTCGGCTCCTCGCGTCTGCTGCGGGCAATCCGGCGTATGCTGCAATTCCGGTTGGACCCGAACGATCGGCGCCTGCTGCGCAGAAACGCCGATGGACTCTGCTTCACGCCGCTCGCCACCGACGGGCACCGGCGGGTGGGCACGCGCGACCGGCTGCTGGATGTGGCAAAGCGTCATCCCGACCGGCTGCGGATCGAGCTGCACGCATTGGCGACGCGCGTGCTGTTCGATGCCGACAATCGTGCTGTCGGCATCGAGTACCAGAAGGGTGAGCGGCTGTATCGCGCGCATCCGCAGCCTTCCGGCAGCCCGGGCGAACTACGCACGATCCACGCCAGGCGCGAGGTGATACTGGCAGGCGGCGCGTTCAACACTCCGCAATTGCTGATGCTGTCGGGCATCGGGCCGCGAGCCACGCTGGATTACCACGACATAGCGGTGCGGGTGGATCTGCCAGGCGTCGGCCGCAACCTGCAGGACCGATACGAAATCGGTGTGGTCAACCGGATGTCGAAACCATGGCGCGTACTGGACGGAGCGGATTTCGTCCGGGACGACAGGCTGTTCGGCGAATGGTCACGTCACCGGACAGGCATGTACGTATCGAACGGAGCGGCGCTTGCGGTATCGCTGCGGTCGCAACCGCATCGGCGTGTGCCCGACCTTTTCTGCATGGCGTTGCTGGCGCGGTTCAAGGGATATTTCCCGGGGTATTCGCGCGACATCGTAGGGCATCACGACTACCTCACCTGGGCAGTGCTGAAGGCGCACACCAACAACCGTGCCGGCGAGGTCACGCTGCGTTCCAGCGATCCGCGCGACATGCCATTGGTGAACTTCCGCTACTTCGACGAAGGCAGCGACGCGACGGGCGAGGACCTGAAGTCGGTGGTGACCGCGCTTCGCTTCATTCGTCAGATGACGATGGAGCTGAAACAGTGCGGACTGATCGAACGGGAAGAGTTGCCGGGTGAGGCCGTGCAATCGGACGAACAGCTCGCGGATTATGTGCGCGACAATGCGTGGGGCCACCACGCCTCCTGTTCCTGCGCGATCGGCCCGCGTGAGGCGAACGGAGTGCTCGACAGTCGTCTTCGCGTGCATGGCACCGAGCGGCTGCGTGCTGTGGATGCCTCGGTCTTTCCGCGCATCCCAGGCTTCTTCATCGCGAGCGCGGTCTACATGGTCGGCGAAAAGGCGGCGGATATGATTCTTGCGGATGCGTGAGTACTGATGTCATTGCGAGGAGCGCAGCGACGCGGCAATCTCGTGGAGCACGCCCCCGAGATTGCCGCGTCACTGCGCTCCTCGCAATGACACGGGGAGGCCGCAAGTCATGGCCGCGCGGCAGCAAGATACCGCAGCGCCCGCAGCCCTGGCAGGAAGAAATACGCGCCGCCACGCACAGTGACGAAGCTCGGCATTCCGTCGATGCGACGGCTGATGCCGTTCGGCTGCGGCATGGTGAAGCCATAAGTTGGCTGGCCCGCCGGCAATGCGACGCGGTTGCCGATCAGTGGATCGGCCTCGCCGCTCATCCCGTCGAACTTCGCGCTGATCAGCCACGCGTTCTGGATGAACTCGAACTGACGCGCGATATTGGCATTCAGACAGATGAAGTGCAGACCGCTTTGAGGGTCCACTGCACCCGCTTGCAGCGCCGCCTCTGGCGCCAGCTTCTCACCGAATTCGCGCCCGCGCCGGATGATGCGATGAAAACGGCTGGTGGCGACCAGATCTTCGCTCAGATCCTGGCGGCCAAAGCCCAGCATGCGAATCAGTCGAGCGATCAGGCCCTGGCGTCCGCCGGGCATGTCACCGGTGCGAGGATTGGCGCGGCGAATATGCGCACCGAACGGGCAGCGCAATCCATCCCTGTCATCATCGTAGGTAAACTGGTTGCGCCTGACATCCAGCTCGTCTGGTCCCACGCCGCGAATCGGCCGCCCTCTCGTCGGTATCAGCGAATCACCCGACATCTGTCGCCCCACCATCGCCTGTGCCAGCGCGGTCCGCTCCGCTTGATCGGCGGCCTGCGCTGCGATGAACCGCCAAAATCCCCTGACATCCTGTGCAAGTTCACGAAACACCAGATAGCTGCCGTTGCGACCCAGATCGCGGCGTGTGGGATCATCCTCCGCTGCCGGCAGCGCCTGCGCGCCGGGTTGGTCCGGATCCAGCAGTGGCCGGTCGGTGTAAAGCCCGTACTCGTTGCGATAGCCAAGCAGGAATTCGCCGGCACTCAGCAAGTTTCCGTACTCTACGTCAGCGCTGGTGCCGGGCTGGCGTTCAGCGGACCAGTCGAGCCGGGGCTGGCTGACGCCGTCGGTGAATCCGAACGGCTCCCTGCCATTCATGTCGGTGGTCTGCAGTGTCTGGAGAATAGCGAAACCCTGACGGAAGCTCGCGGTTTCGATCTGCTGACGCCACGCCGCGAGCCCGGTCTCGGCGTACAGCATGACCAGCACATGCGGCTCGCGCGCGCCTCCCCAACGCCACTCTGACGGCGCACTGGCAGCCACGTCCCCGAGACGTCGCGAGCGCCCCTCCTCGCCGGCCATGCCCGAGATGAACTCGGCGGCAAATCCCGCGATCACGCCCTCCGCCACGCCAAGTGCACGCATGCCGGTCGCTGTCAGTGCGACATGCAGCGCGGTGGTGATGTGGCGATCCAGATGCGCCACCGTCGTCACCGGGGCGGTGGCAAGCCAGGAGCACGCGGCACCTGTATCCGTGACGGAAAGCAGCAGGAAGCAGGCTTCCTTCATGCTGCCGTATCCCGATCGCAGCAGCCCCTGGATGTCGGCGGATTCGGCAATCGGTGATGTCATGGTTCCGCTCAGATCAGTGCCAGCCAGCGTCGCGCTTCGGCGTCCGTCATCTCGCGACGCTCCAGCCCTTCGCGGATCTGCGTGTTGCGGGCAAGGTCCGCCGCGGTGAGGCCAGGATAGGCCTTGTACCAGACCTGCGTCGGCACCTGGTGGCGGCGAAGATAGTACTTGAACGTCAGCTCATCCTGCGCGCCGTCGCCCAGCAGGAAGTTCGTCCGCGGATAGCCGATACCGTTGCTGAATACCAGGTTCAGCCCATAGGCAACCTTGTTGATGAAATCGTCCATGTAGCTGTCGAGACTGCCATCGTAGTTGCTGCAAAACAGCAGCCGGCGTCTGTCGTCCATGAAGACCCAGCGCGCGAAATGGATGGTGCCGACCCGTGCCAGCCGTCCGCGCGTGTAGATCTGCCTCGTGCTGAAGTTCAGCACCCAGAACACGAAGATCAGCGTCCAGAGCCGGAAGCGGCCTGGCTTCACGCTGCCGAAGGCGCTGAACTGGTTGGTGACGTCATGATCTTCCAGCACGCTGAGCGCGTGCACATGCTCCGGAGTGGGGCGCGGTGCTATGACCGCGTCCGTCGTCTCGCGCTGACGCAATCGCCAGAGGAAGCAGGGCGCATAGAGCAGCAGGAACGGAAACAGCGCCAGCAGCGCGAGCGGCACGCCGATCAGGTTGCCAAGCTGGCTCGCTCGCCAGAGTACCGGCGTGGCAGCCGGCGGCGTGAGCTGGGGCCCATTCTGCCGCACGGAAGCGGCGAGCAGTTGGTGGATCGCGGCCGGAGGGCGACCGGCGAACGTCGCGGCATCACGCGGCAATCGCTCGCGCAGCGCGGCATGCAACGCCGCCTCCTCGCGAATTTGCCGCACCGTCCGACCAACCCAGTTGACATACTGCGCCGCGGGTGTCGCCGCATGCGCGCGCATCCAGGCGACGAGATCGCCAGCGGGATCGAAGCCCTGGCAATGCGCGAAGATCCGCGCGAGACCGGCGCCGGCATGCGCCGCGAACTCCGCCAGCATCGTGTCGGCCGGGCCGTCGCAGTCACCGAGGAAGACCAGCCACACGGGTGCATCCGGAAACGCTTCGCCATACAGCGCGAGGTCGCCAAGCGTCTCGTCATGCAGGATGACGAAGCGCGCCACATGCAGCCGGTCGAATCGCGCGAAGGGCAACAGCGGGTTGTTCGGATCGACCACGCCCGGGCGCAGGTTCATGGTCGCCAGCAGGGAGCGCAACGCATCTTCCCGCCCGCCCGCGATCGGCGCCGCCACCATGAAGTTGGACTGCGGCGTCATACCGCCTGATGTGGCATCAGAACTGCAGCGTGAAGTCGATCAGCCGGGCCTTGTCCCAATAGACCTTGCCCAGATACAGGCCGGGCGGCTGGATCAGCCGGATCTCGTCGCGAATCCAATGAGCGACCATCGACGTCTCGGAGTAGTCGAGAACGATGCACTCCTTGCCGTCCAGCCAGCTCGGCGCCTTGTAGACCTTGGCGATGATGGCATTGAGACCGAACGGCCCGATGCGGTTTCGCAGCAGCCCCGCCTTGGCGTCGAACACCTTGCCCTGCCAGGCGAACACGGTGACGAACTTCGCGATCTCCGGGCTGAAGGTGGTTCCGGGTGCAACGATCGCGGTGCCATCCGCCTGTCCGTCGGGGATCGGCCCAGCCTCGCTTCGGGTGAACAGCGCATCGAGCTCCGCCTGCGACAGCCGGAGCAACTGGGGCACGTCGTATGGCATGATGTCCTCCCCTTGAATCGCGGGCAGTTTACGCCTGCAACGATCTGCCGTGCAATCATTGGTCTTGCCCTGGTCGGACGAATCAGGCTCTCGTTGCCGATACAACATGCCGTGAGGGAGACATCCCGATGCCGAACTTCCTGCAGGCATTGCACGATGCAATCGTCTTTGGGCTCCATGTGGAGCGACGGTTCGAGCCTTTCTTCCGCCCGGCGGTCGACGCGGTGCTGCGCGAACCGCTGGCCAATGTCATCCAGTATCTGATCAACCGGAACCGCCGGGATGAGGGACTGAAACTCGCCGAAGAGAAGCCGTTGCCAGGCGAAGAGGAGGCCCTGCAGGAGATCATCGACACGATGGCGGAGTATATGCGCCGGCATTGGCAGCCGGGGGATTATCAGCGGGCGGGCAATACCAAGACGCATGGCGTCGTCCGCGGCACGGTGACGATTCGCGATGATCTGCCGCAGCATTTGCGGCGTGGCGTGTTCGCCGAGCCGCGCAGCTACCGGGCCTGGGTGCGGTTCTCCGGCCCAGGTCCCGATCGGCCAACCGATATCGATGATGTCGGCTTCGTCAGCATCGGCATCAAGCTGATGGGCGTGCCGGGTCCGAAGCTGCTCGATGACGAGAAATTCACGCAGGATTTCCTGGCGATCTGCACGCCAACGTTTGTCACGCCCACCGTGGTCGCCAACGCCAAGTTGCAGAAATGGATCCTGAAGGGGACGCCACTGTTCTATTTCACCGACCCACGCGATCCGCACATGTTGGACGGGCTGATGCAGTCGCTGTGGAACAAGACGCAGAGCAACCCGCTGGGCGAGCGCTACTGGAGCTGCGTTCCCTATCTGCTCGGCGAGGGACAGGCGATGATGTACTCCGTCTATCCCCGCTCGCAGGTGTACCGGAAGATACCGCGCCTGCCGCTTACCCCGCCCGACAACTACCTGCGCGACAACATGGTGAAGACGCTGGCCGAGCAGGATGTCGAGTTCGACATCATGTTGCAGGCGCAGACCGACCCGTTTCGTATGCCAATCGAGGACGCCGCGGTGCGCTGGCCGGAGAAGCTTTCGCCGTTCATTCCCGCGGCGCGGCTGCACATCCCCCGTCAGGAGTTCGACTCGCCCGGGCAGCGTGCGTTCGCCAACAACCTGTCACTCAACCCCTGGCACTGCGTGCCGGAGCACCGTCCCCTGGGCAACCAGAGTCGGGCAAGGCGCCGGATGTACTGGGAGCTGTCGCAATTCCGTCAGCGGATGAACAGCACGCCGCACATCGAGCCGACCGGCGACGAAGTGTTCGAATAGG
>JBGPND010000041.1:0-31666 GCA_041487355.1 Acetobacteraceae bacterium
CACCGCCATCCGTTCCCGCGGTTTTCCAGGACCACGGGATCAGTGCCAGCCTGCACGTCCTGCCGGTCGGCGAAGGGCCTTTCGGCAGGACGCTGCTGGAGAAGCTGCACGAACTCGGCGCCGATATGCTGGTGATGGGAGCCTATGCCCACAATCCGCTGCGGGAGATGATCTTCGGTGGTGTAACGAAATACCTGCTCGAGCATGCCGACGTGCCGGTGCTCATGCGGCATTGAGGCCATCGGCGGACTGCCTGACCGGTAGTGCATTAGTTTGAAATGTTAGACTTGGTTAGAGGCGTGCGGACCTTGTATGGTCCGCGACCTTTTGGCGCCTCGGCCTGAGCATCGATCATTGCCACGATGTCATTCATGTCCCAGAGCTTCGTGGTCACACCCGCCGCCATGGCCGGAGTGCAGCGCAGCGTTTTGTGGATGCGAACAAAGTTGTAATGCATGTAGTGCAGCGAGATCGAATGAGCGTGGTTCTCGGCCTTCTTGCTAAAACCGTTGGTCAACCGGGTGAAGCGTCGATTTGACATGCGGATCGTGAGGTTCTGTCTTTCGACATAACTTGTGCTGATATGTTTGGGATCAGGCCTCCCGGTGACCCGACGCGGTTCTGATCCCACTACCTGGCCGGGGCTATATCGGCCTGCCGGGCTTGGTGTTTCGCCATAGGTCTTGATCAGCATTGCGTAGTCTATGTCGTTGCCGAAGGCACCTTCAACGGCTTCCAGATACGGTTTATGGCCATCGCTGGTCAGCTGAACGCGATGGGCCAAGCGAGCAGCCAAATCATCAATGAAGGTCTTCGCCGTCTCGCCATCGCGACTTCCGACAAGCCATGATGGGACCAACTTGGTGTCTGCATCGATCGCCATCCAGGTCCAAATATCCCCGGCATCTTTCGGGGCAGCCTTGGCGGTCCCCACATTCCGCTGCTTGCAGTGAACGAAGCTCCAAATTTCGTCAACCTGAACGCGCTTGCACGGCAGGCTATGAAAGGCACGGTCCTGATAATCCGAGCAAGCGTCACCTGCCTCTGCGAGCAACTTCACGACTGAATTGAAGGCTACATCTGCGATGCGGGCGGCTGCCTGCATGCTGTTGCCTTCCACCAGCGGGTGGAGGATTTGGGCGCGTTTGGCGGAGGAGAGCTTGTTCATGGACGGCAATATATCGCCCGTTGCCTACTCGGTCAAGCATATTGTCACTATGAATTCAAGGAATTCCCAACTGGAAAGAATGCGGCCCATTGATCGCATCATAGACCATTCGAGTGTACTGGCCGCGTTGGTCGGGATCGAGCCAATTAAATATTTGCCCACGGTCAGCGTAATCGGTGAGTATCCCCACATGTGGCCTGAATTGTTGGGCTCCAGATGGTGCAGCATAGATCGCGATCTTGCGAACGCTCCCCCTCAGCGTTTCCGTCGATTTGTCGAGGGTGATCGCCTTTAAGGCTGCTTGCCCGACATTAACCGCGGTCCTTCTGAGGTCTAATGTGACCATCACATGGAACGCACCATTCTTCAGTATGAAATCCGCTCGTAGTTCTTCCTCCTGAGAGATGGTGAAGTTCCGAAATATCTTTCTGTCCGATTCAATTGTATCCGTAGGCGTTGCCAGAACCTTTGCGGCTCTGAATGTGCTGGCTATCTCGGAATTGATCTGCGTCACTCTCGGCTTTACCTCGCCTCTTGGGCGCGTCACCAGAGAGGTTAGGATTGCCTTCACCCTATCTTCAAACTGGTCCTCTCGGTCGATCGAAAACCACGACACTTCCGAAAAACTGATTACATCTTCAATCATAGCCGCCCGCTTCAGAAACTGTGGCGCACTCTCCCCTTCAGCGAATTCCCGCATCAATTGCGTACGAACCGTTGTCAGATGGTCCTCCCACCTTCCTTCTTTGAGGGCGCGGAGTTTGCCGACCTCTGATAGACGGACATCAAGCCTGTCCGGCATAAAGATTATGATGCCGACATTTACCCTTTCCCCACGACGAGCATCAGGGACAGCTGTCAGTATAGCGAATTCATAGATATGTGCCATCATCTATCCCTTTCGCTATTGCATCAATCCGTTGCACCATGTCGGGCGATAACCACCAAGCAAGGATACGTCTTTTCATGTTCTTATTCAACCATTTATTTGGGTGTCTCTCTATTATTACTTTGATGTGTGATTTAGAGACTTGCTTTATCTTATCAAGAAATATTCTTGCTTCCGCCTTATCTATATATTCTCCAAATCGTGTAACTAAGAACCGGCGAGTGTTGATGGTTCGCTCCGCTGGGTCGTTAATATCGAAGGGGAGCGAAGGGAGCGGGAACCCATTACAAATCCACGCTCTGGAATAATCGAACGCCAGCACCGCGTGCCCCGACCTCTGGGAGCGCACCAAAAAGTTTCGCGGGTGCCGATCTGTATTATGGATGAACAAATCGAATGCATATATCCGGGTAAGAGCGATGCGGATGTCTGCAATTGGGATAGTTCCTGACTGAACCATTAGAACCCAAGGGGGGACACTCGGAATCGGAGTATCTGGAAGCACGCCGCCTTCCCACCGTGAACCAAATACCAAAGTCCCGTCCGGCATCTCAATACTCTCACAAAATGGCCCAGAGATACCGAGGATGCTGGCTAAATGTGTGCAAAACCATTCAGTGTGAGGTGTGAAGCGATGCGCGTTTGTGTCTTTGAATGCATATTCACAGCTATCATCGCACCCACAGGTGCCAGCCGCATCGGCTGTACCCAGGCCTGCTGGCGTAACCCAAACCGCCTTGCGCGGAAGCGGGAATAAGGTGGGCAGCGATGGAGGGAGGCTAGGCGCTACCGGGTTCCGCGCCATCGCGCTTGAGCCGCCTTTTGGGCGATCTCGCTCCGCTGCTCCGGTGTGAGCTTGGCGGCACGAGCCTTTCCCCCCTTACGACCCCCCAATGACCCTAGCGCAACTGCCGCTGGGTTCTTTTCATGTTTTTCGCGCGGGTCCTCAACCTCGCCGACGCTGATATCTACGATCAGCTTACCGAGTTGGTTGGGGTCGCGCGGGCGAGAGCTACTTGACCGATCAGGCATGTGGGCAGACTTGCATGCCGGCCAGGGAGCCGCAAGGCGGGCACCCAATCCGCATCCCCCTCTAACGGGCCTAACATTTCAAACTAATGCACTACCGACTGGCGAGGCTCGCATGCGTTTCCAGTCACCCTGAACCCGCCATAGTCAGCCAACGCGCGGGCGACTTCCCCGCGCAGAGCCGGCAACACCTCCTCGCCGAACCAAGGGTTGCGCCGCTCCCAGGCGGTGGTGCGCCACGAAGGGTGCGGCAGAGCGAAGTAGTGCGGCAGATGGGCGCGGAAGCCGCGCACATGCCCGGTCATCGCGCCACGCCCCAGCACGTGCGCCAGTGCGTAGGTTCCCACCAGCAGAGTCAGTCGGATCTCCGGCATCAGCGCCAGCAGCTTGTCCCGCCACAGCGGGGCGCATTCCCGACGCGGCGGCGCGTCGCCGCCGTTCGGCAGGCGGCCGGGATAGCACAGGCCCATCGGCACGATGGCGATGCGGCTCTCGTCATAGAACGTGTCGCGATCCATCCGCAGCCAGCTCCGCAGTCGGTCACCGGACGGGTCGTTCCACGGTATGCCGGTCTCGTGCACCTTGGTGCCCGGCGCCTGGCCCACGATCAGCAGACGCGCGGTGGCCGATGCGCGGAATACCGGGCGCGGGCCCAGCGGCAGATGAGCCGCACAGGCGCGGCACGCGCGTATCTCGGCGGCGAGTTGGGCAAGGCCTGATGCCCCCTCCCCAACCCTCCCCCGCTGCGCGGGACAGGAAGTCTTAGCGCTCCCTCTCCCGCGCAGCGGGGGAGGGTTGGGGAGGGGGTCAGAGTACATCACCCGATGATGCCGCGGCGGCGCAGTTCACCCACGATTTGTTCGGCAAGCGTCTCGGGCGGCTCACTCAGCGTCGGCAGCCTGATTTCCGGATCGAGCGGCGCCTCGTACGGCGCATCGACGCCGGTGAAGTTGCGGATCTGCCCGGCATCCGCCCTCCGATAGAGCCCCTTCGGGTCGCGCCGACGGCACTCTTCCACTGGCGTATCGACGAAGATTTCCAGGAACTCGCCCTCGGCCACGCAATCGCGCGCCAGCATACGCTCGGCGCGATAGGGGGAGATGAACGACACCAGGACGATCAGCCCGGCTTCGACGAACAGCTTCGACACCTCGGCGACGCGGCGGATGTTCTCCACCCGGTCGGCCTCGGAGAAGCCAAGGTCCCGGTTCAGCCCGTGGCGCACATTGTCACCGTCCAGGCTCATGGTGTGGCGACCCTGTGCGTGCAGGTACTTCTCCACCAGATTGGCAATCGTCGACTTGCCGGCGCCGGAGAGGCCAGTGAACCACAGCACCGCCGGCTTCTGGCCCTTCAAGCCGGCGCGCGCTTCCTTGTCGACGTCCAGGCGATGCCAATGGATGTCGCTGGCTCCGGCGCGCAGCTCGGTCACCATGCCCGCGCCCACCGTGTTGCGCGTCAGCCGGTCGATCAGGATGAAGCCGCCCAGCTCGCGGCTCACCGCGTAGCGTTCGCACGGCACGCGTTGCGCCAGCGATATCGTCACGCGGCCGATTTCGTTCAGCGCCAGCTCACGCACCGGGACCTCGGCGAGCGTGTCGACATCGAGGCGATTGGTGATTTCTGTCACCGTGCCGACGACTGTGCGCGTGCCAAGCATGAACAGATAGGCGCGGCCGCGGAACAACGGAGTCTCGTCCATCCAGACCACCCAGGCGGTCACCTGGTCGGCCAGCGCGGGCGGTGGCGCGGCGGCCAGCACATCGCCGCGCGAGACGTCGATCTCGCGGTCCAGCACCAGCGTCACCGCCTGGCCTGGCACGGCCTCCGCAAGGTCGCCATCCATCGTCACGATCCGCGACACCGCGGCTTCGGTGCCGGAGATTGCGTTCACCAGCATGGCGCCGGGACGGATGGTTCCGGTCGCCACCGTCCCTGCGTAGCCGCGGAAGGTATGGTCCGGCCGCGCCACGAGCTGCACCGGCATCCGGAAGGCGCGTTCGGCGACATGCGAGGTGGGTTCGGCGCCTTCCAGCGCGGTGAGCAGCGTCGTGCCCGAATACCAGGGCATCCGCGCGCTCGGCCCGGTGACATTGTCGCCATCGCGCGCGCAGACCGGAATGGCGGTCACCGCCAGCGGGCCAAGCTTGCCGAGCAACGCGTAGAAGTCGGTGACGATCTTGCCGAACACCGCCTGATCGAAGCCGACAAGATCCATCTTGTTCACCGCCAGCACGACCTGGCGGATCCCGAGCAGGGATGCGATCGCCGCGTGCCGGCGGGTCTGCACCAGCAGGCCCTTGCGCGCGTCGACCAGCAGGATCGCCACATCCGACGCGGACGCGCCGGTCACCATGTTGCGTGTGTACTGCTCGTGCCCTGGCGCATCCGCCAGGATGAAGCGCCGGCGCGGCGTTTCGAAATAGCGATAGGCGACGTCGATCGTCACGCCCTGCTCGCGTTCGGCGGACAGCCCATCGACCAGCAGCGCGTAATCGGTGCCGCCCTCGACCGTGCCGAAGCGCTTGCTGTCGCGTTCCAGCGCCGCCTGCACGTCGTCCGGGATGGTGCCGCATTCGAACAGCAGGCGGCCGATCAGCGTCGACTTGCCGTCATCCACGGAGCCGCAGGCCAGCACGCGCAACAGGGAGTCGGGCATCAGAAGTACCCCTCGCGCTTCTTCTTCTCCATCGAGGCATCCTGATCCTGGTCGATCAGCCGTCCGGCGCGCTCGGACACGCGCGTGGTGCGCATCTCGATGACGATGTCCTCCAGTGTGGCCGCCGCAGAGTCGACTGCCGCCGATAGCGGATAACAGCCGAGCGAACGGAACCGCACGAGGCGCGTTACCGGCTGCTCGCCCTCGCGGAAGCGCATGCGTTCGTCGTCCACCACGATGATCTGGCCGTCGCGCTCCACCGTCGGCCGCTCGGCGGCGAAATACAGCGGCACCACGTCGATGCCCTCCGCGAGGATGTAGGTCCACACGTCGAGCTCGGTCCAGTTGGACAGCGGGAAGACGCGCAGCGTCTCGCCCGGCGCGAGATTGCCGTTGTAGAGGTGCCAGAGTTCCGGGCGCTGGCGTTTCGGGTCCCAGCTATGGCCGGGGCCACGCAACGAGAACACGCGCTCCTTGGCACGCGAGCGCTCCTCGTCGCGCCGCGCGCCGCCGACCGCGACGTCGTATTTGCCTTCCGTCAAAGCCTGCTTCAGCGCGTCGGTCTTCATCACCTGAGTGTAGATGTTGCTGCCATGGTCGAACGGATTGATGTTCTGGCGCAGCCCCTCGGGATTGGTGTGAATGCGCAGCTCGAAGCCGAAGCGCTGCGCGGTGACGTCGCGGAAGCTGATCATGTCGCGGAACTTCCACGTCGTGTCGATATGCAGCAGCGGGAACGGCGGCTTCGCTGGAAAGAACGCCTTGCGCGTCAGATGCAGCAGCACCGATGAGTCCTTGCCGATCGAATAGAGCACAACCGGCCGGCTCGCCTGGGCTGCCACCTCGCGCAGAATGTGAATGCTCTCTGCCTCGAGCGCCTTCAGATGCGCCGGATGCGACGTTGCCACCATGTCAATCCTGTCCCGCGCCGGCATATCGGCACTGCTTATCATGCATCGTTTCGGCCAGTCTTGTTGCGAGGGAATTTCAGTGCTGGGGCGCAAGCTGGTGTTCAAGCTCTGGGCAGAGCGGGGCCAGCGACGTTTCACGCACCACGGCGAGGATTCGCCGCTGATCCTCCGGCGCGAGTTCCTCCCGCCAGCGGTTCAGCGCGGCCGTGGTGTTCTTGAACACCTGGTAATAGCGGTCCCGGCCGTTGAACGTGGTGCTGCGCTCGATGAAACGTTCGGTCTGCCGGTCCCAGGCAAGGTCGGCGAAGGCGAACAGCGCCCGCGCCTCGCGCATCGGCTGCTCGCACAGATCGTGGTAGCGGAGCACCCTGACGGTGGCGATGCCGGCCAGGTCATCGATCGCCTTCTCGTTCAGGATCGCCCAGTTCCAGGCGTACCGCTCGACCACGGGCAGGGCGGCGAACCTCTCGCTGGTCAGTCCGTAGCGCTTCGCCTGCTCGGTGGCGAGTAGCTCGCCCACCGGCACCGGCGATTCGAACTTGCCGAGCGCCGCGCCGCGCAGCATCGAGGCCACCTGGCCCCAGGGATCGCGGACAATGAATACGATGCAGCTGCCTGGCAGAGCTTCGGCGAACAGCCGCGCCCGGCCACGCGAACTGACCGATTTGATGACCACGCGGAGTTCGGGATGGCGCGCCGGATCGAGCAGGTCTGGAACGGGAATGTCACGCACAAAATGCCTCGCGCCCGCCAGCTCGGCAGCCCTCAGGCCGTAGATGACGCCGGCGCGCAGCTTGCTGGCGACCATACCCAGGTACCGCTTCGGGAAGATTGGCAGGGAGCCGGCGGTCTTCAGCGTCGCCGTCTCGATGAGCTGACCAAGATAAGCCTGCGCGGCAGCCCGGTGCACCCGCACGTCCTCCGGCTGGCACATCCAGGGCAGCTCGTAGTTGCGCAGCACGGTATCGGGCTCATGCCGGTACAGCACGTCGGGATGGCTGTCGAAAATCTTGGCCAGCCAGGAGGTGCCCGAACGCGGCGCGCCCAGGATGAGAATCACCCTGTCCGTCGGGATTTCAGACAGCCTCATGGTAGCTCGGTCTCAAGCTCGTGAGCATAATGCGGGGCTGCATGAGCCAAGATAGAGCATGCCTTGGTAAACGAGATGGTGTCGTCGGCCCACTGCAGATGGCGGCGCGCTATCCTGGCTCTAGTCCAAGCGGCAGCTTGGTGTAAATGGCGTAGCGCGGTTTGGCCGGTTTGGCCGGTTTGGGCTCGGCGGCCCGTGCGGCGGCCGGTAGGCTGGCGGGTACGGGCCGGGTCACATGAGGGGGCGGAGGGCACGCGCGCTTGGCGGGAGGAACGCAATGACGATCTGGTCCCGCCGACGGCCCAGGATCGATGCTGGCATCGCTTCCGGCAGGAAGCGGGCCATCCTTGCCGACGCGGTCGATCTCACGCCGCGCGCCGAAGTGGACGTGGCGCTGGTGCTGGCGGTGGACAGCTCCGGAAGCATCAGCGAGCAGCGCCTTGCGATGCAGATCCAGGGCTATCTGGATGCGCTGCGGCATCCGTCATTCATCGAGGCGGTCCGCGGCGGCCGCCATGGCCGTATTGCCCTGACCTTCCTGGAATGGACCGACGCTCGCCGCCAGGAGCAGGTTGTCGGCTGGACAGTGATCGCGGACGAGGTGGGTGCCCACGCCTTCGCCAAGGCCATCCATGATGCCCTGCGTCCGCTGCCGGGCTGGACCTCCATCAGCGGCGCTATCGACACTTCGGTCGGGCTGCTGCTTGAGAGCCGCTTCATGGCAGCCAGGCGGGTCATCGACATCTCCGGGGATGGCGCCAACAACGACGGCCGGCCGGTGACGGAGGCACGCGACGCCGCGGTGGCCGCCGGCATTACCATCAACGGCCTGCCGATCCTGGAGGTTGAGCCGGAGCTGGAGGCGTACTACCGCCAGAACGTCATCGGTGGCCCCGACTCGTTCGTGGTGGTGGCGCGTGACACCGGCAGCTTCGGCGAGGCGGTGCTGCGCAAACTGCTGGTGGAGGTCGCCGGCATCCAACCGCCAGGCGCTGCCTGAACCGGCTCAGGCTTTCAGGGCGGCCCGCATCGTCATCGCAAGCTCCTGCTTGCGATACGGCTTGCAGATCATGGCACCTGGAGGGAGCCCCGCCGGCTCGGTTTTTGTCCCGGGCCCGGCGTAGCCCGTGGTGAACAGAACCTTGAGGCCCGGTTGCAACTGTCGCGCAGCCGCGGCGAGCTGGTAACCGGTCACGCCGTGCGGCATGGCCACATCGGTGAACAACAGGTCATAGCGATCCTGGCCTCGGAGGAGCGCCAGGGCCGCCGGACCGCTCTCGGCCTCGGTGACCCGGTAGCCGAGGGACGCCAGATGACGCCGTCCCACCGCGCGCATCTCCGCGTTGTCGTCGACCAGAAGTATCGATTCATTGCCCCGGGGCAGCGACGGGTCATCGGCAATCTCGCGATCGTCCGTCTCCTCGTCCAGCGCTCTCGGGAGATAGAGCCGCACCGTCGTGCCATGCCCCAGTTCGCTGTCGATCCTCAGGTGGCCGCCCGACTGCTTGGCGAAGCCGTAGATCATGCTGAGGCCGAGCCCGCTGCCTACTCCGGGACCCTTGGTGGTGAAGAACGGCTCCACGATCCGTTCCAGCAGCTCAGGTGCCATGCCGGTCCCGGTGTCGGTCACGGAAAGAACGATGTAATCGCCCGGAGCCATGTCGCCGTCGTCGGCCCCGATGCCGGCGCCCACATGCGTGCCTGAGTCGACATGCGCGTTCGCTGTCTCGATGGATATGCTGCCGCCGTGCGGCATCGCGTCACGCGCGTTGATCGCCAGGTTGAGCAGGGCATCGCCCACCTGCGACGGGTCCGCCCGGGTGGGCCACAGATCGCTGGCGAAAGTCGTCGTGATCTGGGTCGTCTCGCCGAGCACCCGGCGCAGGATGGCGACGTGGTTCGGCAGGTAGGCGTTCAGATCGATCCTCCGCGGTTGCAAGGTCTGGCGGCGGGCAAAGGCAAGCAGTCGGCGGGTCAGGTCGGCGCCGCTCAGCGCACTGTCCAGAATCTCCTTGGCCAGGTCGGCCTCGTCAGGTCTCTCCTGCAGCGCGTCGAGCAGGAATTCGACATTGCCGATGATGACTCCGAGCAGGTTGTTGAAATCGTGGGCAATACCGCCCGTCAACTGGCCGATCGCCTCCATCTTCTGGGCTTGGCGCAATTCCGCTTCCGCCTGTTTCTGACGTGTGATGTCTTCGACGAGGCCAAGCGCGAGCGTCTCGCGCGTGTCCGATGTTCTGAGCAGCGTCTTGCGGACCCGCGCCCAGGTCACCGCGCCAGCGCGGGTCAGGTAGCGCTGTTCGACGAAATGGTCTCCGTCGGCGGTTCCCTTGCCGGCATTGAGCAGCATATCGCGATCGTCACGATGGGTAATCTCGTCGACGATCCGGCCGATGAGTTCCTCTGGCTGGTAGCCAAGCATCCGACAGAAGGCGGGATTCGCCTGGACTATGCGTCGAGTGTCGCGGTGGGCCAACAAGAGACCGATCGGGCTTTCCTCGAATATCCGACGGAACCATTGTTCGCTTTCGCGCAGGGCCGCGTCGGCGTCGGCCAGTTCGATCACGCGCGCACTCGCCTCGCGTCGCAGCCGATAGAACATGAGGCAGATCGCGATCAGACTGAGCAGCGTACCTGCACTGATCACAGCAAGCATCATCGCATTGCGATACTCGGCGGCGGCAACGCGCTCGCTGACCAATTGCTGGCCTGCCGCCAGCATCGGGCGGATGGAGTTGTCGAGTTCATCCGTCCGCAGCCGGCTTGCGATCAACTCGCTCGGTGTCGGGCGAGGCGCGGTGCCCGCTTGTGCCTGGGTTATGCCGTCGGCCAGCCGGGTGCGATCCTCGCCAAGCCGCGCCGCCAGTGCAGCGAGTTGGCTGCGCTGGTCGGCGTCTTTGGCCACCAGCGCGCGCAATTTGGCAAGCGCCTCCGGGACACTGTCATCGGCCCGCTGATAGGCATCAAGGAATTGCGGATCGCCAGTGAACAAATAGCCGCGCTGGTCGGAGCCGGCATCGTGCACCAACTCGCGCAGGTTCTGCAGGGCCAGCATCAAGTCCTGCTCGTGTGCCAGCCAACCGTTGGCCTGACGTGCCTGGTGGAACATCAGCAGAGCAAACACACTGTTGGCAATGATGAACAGGAATGCGATCAGCAGGCCTGCCCTATGGGCGAGTTGCTGGGTTGGACGGCGCTTCGTTGCGATCCCCTCGCTCATGGACTCGATGCACCTCGCTGATCTGGCGTTGTGGCGGTCGATCCGAACGTGTTCGTAATACGTTACCAATAGTGGCAGCACCAGCACAGCGTGCAACGTGGCAGTGCGGTCGGTTAAGCGGGGATCAGCTTGACCCGCCTGCCTTCCACACCGAGGGCGACGCGCCCCTGTTTGAGGGCCAGCGCATCCTCGCCGAACACTTCGCGCCGCCAGCCGTGCAGCGCGGCAATATCGGGCGCTTCCTCGCTCGCCAACCGATCGATGTCGTCCGAGCTGGCGACCAATTTGGCGGCCACGTGGTGCTGCTCGCATTTGGCGGCGAGCAGCACCTTCAGCAGCGACACCAGCGCCGGTGACGGCCGGTTGCCATCGCGCTCTCGCGGTGCTTCGGGGAGCGCCGAGTCAGGCAACGTCTTCGCCGCTGCGATAGCTGCCAGAAGGGACGCGCCGGTGCGCCCTTCGGCGAACCCGCGGCTGATCCCACGCGCACGTGCCAGCGCGTCCGGCGTATCGGGCGCGGTGGCGGCGATCTCCAGCAATGCCTCGTCACGCAACAGGCGCTGGCGAGGGATGTTCACCCGCTGCGCCTCGCGCTCACGCCAGGCTGCGAGGGCCCGCAGCAGACCGAGGAAGCGGCGGTTGCTGCTGCGCGGGCGCAGCCGCTCCCACATCGCCTCGGGATTGGCGCGGTAGGTGCTGGGATCAGCCAGTTCGGCCAGTTCCTCGGCCACCCATTCAAGCCGCCCGTCCGTTTCCAGTCGCGCGCACAGCCTGGTGTAGACCTCGCGCAGGTAGGTGACGTCGGCAGCAGCGTAGGCGATCTGTGCGGCCGAGAGCGGCCGGGCGGACCAGTCGCTGAACCGATGCGCCTTGTCGATCGATCCGCCGGTCAGCGAGGAGACGATGGCGTCGTAGCCCACCTGGTCGCCGAACCCAGCCACCATGGCGGCGATCTGGGTGTCGAACAGCGGCTTCGGCACATCGCCGAATCTGAGCACGAAGATCTCGATGTCCTGCCGCGAGGCGTGGAACACCTTCATCACCGCCTCGTTGGCTAGCAGTTCGCCAAGCGGGGCGAGGTCGAGGCCGGGCGCCTCGGCGTCCACCACGGCGACCTCGTGGGTGCCTGCAAGCTGCACGACGCAGAGCTCCGGCCAGTAGGTGCGCTCGCGCATGAATTCGGTATCGACGGTGACGAATTCTTCCGCACCGAGCCGGTCGCACAGCTCCTTCAGTGCATCGGTCGTGGTGATGAGGGATGGCGGAGGGAATCCGACACGGGGCGGGCGAGGCATCAGTGGTTTGTACACGGCGGATGGCGAAAACGCCAAAGCGCGCCGGCCCGGCTTGACTTGCCGGAACGGCCGGGGCTTGTCTGCCGCCCCTTGACTTGTGGGACAGGCCACGATGCATGCCTATCGCACCCATACCTGCGGCGCGTTGCGCGCCGCCGATGCTGGGCGCCCCGCCCGCCTGTCGGGCTGGGTGCACGCCAAGCGCGACCACGGCGCGCTGCTGTTCATCGACCTGAGGGACCACTACGGCATCACGCAATGCGTGTTCCCCGCCGGCTCCCCCGCCTTCGCCGCGGCCGATGCCGTGCGGCCAGAGAGCGTGATCACGGTCACCGGTCAGGTCGTCGAGCGTGAGCCCGGCACGGTGAACCCGCGCCTGCCCACCGGGGAGATCGAGCTCCGGGTGAGCGAGCTCACCGTGCAGTCGGCGGCCGAGGTGCTGCCGATGCAGGTGGCCGGCGAAGAGCGGTTCCCCGAGGATATCCGTCTGAAATACCGCTTCATCGACCTGCGCCGCGAGAAGCTGCACCGGAACATGATGCTGCGCGCCGGGGTGATCGCCTCGATCCGCCGGCGCATGATCGAAGCGGGCTTCACCGAGTTCCAGACGCCGATCCTGACCGCTTCCTCGCCCGAGGGCGCGCGCGACTTCCTGGTGCCGTCGCGGATGCATGCGGGGAAATTCTACGCGTTGCCGCAGGCGCCGCAACAGTTCAAGCAGTTGGCTATGGTGGCGGGGTTCGACCGCTACTTCCAGATCGCGCCCTGCTTCCGTGACGAGGCCGCGCGCGCCGACCGCTCGCCGGGCGAGTTCTACCAGCTCGATTTCGAGATGAGCTACGTCACCCAGGAGGACGTGTTCAACACGATCGAGCCGGTGATCGCCGGCGTGTTCGAGGAATTCGCCGAGGGCCGCGCGGTGACTCCGCCGCCGTTTTCGCGCATCCCCTACGACACCGCGATGCTGCAATACGGCACCGACAAGCCCGATCTGCGCAACCCGCTGAAGATCGCCGACGTCTCGCAGCACTTCGCCGGCTCGGGCTTCGGCCTGTTCGCACGCATCGCCGGCTCGGGCGGCGTGGTGCGGGCCGTTCCCGCGGCGGGTGCTGCATCGCAGCCGCGCAGCTTCTTCGACAAGCTGAACGAATGGGCGCGAGCCGAAGGGGCCGGCGGGCTCGGTTATATCGTCTACGAGGCGGACGGACCGAAGGGGCCGGTCGCGCGCAACCTGGAAGCCGATCGCGCCGAGGCGATCCGCCTCGCCTGCGGCTTGCAAGCGGGAGATGCGGTGTTCTTCGTCGCGGGCAAGCCGGACGCCGCGCCGAAATTCGCCGGCACGGTGCGCACGCGGCTGGCCGAGGAGCTCGGCCTCAGCGAGCGCAACGCGTTCCGCTTTTGCTGGATCACCGACTTCCCGATGTACGAGCTGAACGAGGAAACCAAGCAGATCGACTTCAGCCACAACCCGTTCAGCATGCCGCAGGGCGGGATGCAGGCGCTGAACACGCAGGACCCGCTGACCATCAAGGCGTTCCAGTACGACATCATCTGCAACGGAGTGGAACTGTCCTCCGGCGCGATCCGCAACCATCGCCCGGACATCATGATCCGCGCCTTCGAGATCGCCGGTTACCAGGCCGAGGAGGTGGAGGCGCGCTTCGGCGGCATGCTGAACGCCTTCCGCTACGGTGCGCCGCCACATGGCGGTTCGGCGCCAGGCATCGACCGCATCGTCATGCTGCTGGCGGACGAACCCAATATCCGCGAGGTCATCCTGTTCCCGCTCAACCAGCAGGGCGAGGACCTGATGATGGGCGCCCCGGCTGAAGTGCCGCCCGCGCGGCTGAAGGAGCTCCACCTCAGGATTGATCTGCCGCCGAAGCCCCGAAACCAGGGGTGAACCGCAAAGGCGGCTTGTCTAACAGCACCCCTCCCCCCAATCCCCTCCCCTTGTGGGAGGGGGTTGGGGGGAGGGGTCCGCGCCGCTCCTGCTCGCTGGCGGATCGGCACGGGTCTCCCTATGTTCGGCGTTGACCCGCAGCGGAGAAACCTCATGCGCTTTCCTGCCATGCTGGCAGCCGCCCTGGCCCTTTGCGCCTCCGCTGCCTTGCCGGCCGCTCCCGCGCATGCGGCCGGGCTGAACACGACGCTGGCCGCCCATCGGGCGATCTACACCCTCACCCTGAGCAGCAGCCGCGGCGGCGATGTCGTCGCCGCCACCGGCACGATGGGCTACGAGGTCATCGACGCCTGCGATGGCTGGGCGGTCCGCCAGCGCCTGTCGATGACGCTCACCAATACCGACGGCCAGGACATCCAGATGGTGTCCGACTACGCCACCTGGGAAGCGAAGGACGGGCTCAAGTTCCGCTTCCACATGAAACAGACGACCGACACCGCGGTAACCAGCCAGACCGACGGCGACGCCAAGCTGGAACGCGTCGGTGGACCCGGCGAGGCGCACTACACCGTCCCCGAGGATACCACCAAGAAGCTGCCGCCCGGCACGCTGTTCCCGATGGCGCACACCTCGGCGATCCTGGCCGCCGCCCAGTCCGGCAAGAAGTTCCTCACCCTGCCGCTGTTCGACGGCACCGATGATTCGGGCGCGGAGGACAGCTCCATTGTCGTGCTCGACTGGAAGCAACCGGAAACCAGCAAATTCCCGCTGCTCTCCAACCTGCCCAGCACGCGTGTCCGCCTGGCTTTCTTCGATCGCGGTACCAAGAGCGAGGTGCCGAGCTACCAGGTGGGCATGCGCTATTGGGAGAATGGCGTGGCCGACAACCTGCAGATGGACTTCGGCGACTTCGTGATGGACGCGAAGATGACGGAGCTGACGGCGCAGCCGCACAAATGCTGAGACAGTCGAAGTAAGGGAAGGTGCCACACAGCACCGGTCCGGACAGGCTCCACGGCTCAGCGGCAACACACGCATACGTGACGGTGCGGAACTGATCGACCAGAGCAATTGACGCACGTCTCACAGGTGGATGGCACTGCCTTGACAGGCGCCTTGGTCTCCTCGCGGCGTCGTAGTTCGACGGACACAGGGGGGAAGGCAATGGCCGAGCACAAGTTCGAGTTTGTTGTGGCTGGCATCGAGTTGTCCGAGCAGGTCAGGCAGCGGATCTCCGCTGACATTGCATTGGCGGTGACACACGCCATCGCGACGCTGCAGCCGGGCCAGGTACACGGTCCGGTCTGGGCCGGTGGCGTAGGGCCGATCAATGGCGGACGACTGCTGTTCGGTGCGCTCGCCGATCGAGCGCGCGAAGCGGTGCAGAAAGTGAAGGCCGGCCGCTGAAACCTACCGCCCGTCGGGCAGCTGATCCGCAGCAATCGAGCCAGGCTGCCGATCTGACCTGCCCGAGCGCGCCGCCGGAGCCGGGTTCCGTGATGTTCGGGGCTGTCGCGGGCGCTGGACAACTGGCATACTTGCGCCCGCACGTCCCGGTTACCGACGCACTTCTCGAAGCATTGCAGGCGAGCGGTACAGCGATTGAGAACCGGCTCCGCTTCGCCGGCCCATGTTTTGGCGAGCGATGCGTTCAATGGTCGGAAGGGCGGTGCGGCCTGATCGACCGCATCGTCGCCGCGCCGGCGCCAGAACAAACCGAGCTGGATGGCTTGCCCCGATGCGGTATCCGCAGCACCTGCCGCTGGTTCGCACAGCATGCGGCGGCGGCGTGCCATGCCTGTCCAACGGTGATCCGCAAGCCGGCTGCCGAATAGCAACCCGGCGCCATCAGCGACCTGCTGACGCGCGACGGCATCGGATGGTCGGCGCGGCAGACGGATCGAGGCACGATCGCCTGCCCCGCTACGCCGTTCCGCCGGCCAACCCGGAACGTAACGCCGCAGCCTCCGCGCCGCCGATGAGGCCCTGGCGCAGGAACAGGTCGATCAGCACCAGATTCACGTTGAACTTGAAGTCGTCGGTGTCGCTGACCGTCCGCATGACCCGCGCGATCGGCCACAGCTCGAACGCCTCCACCTCACCATCGGCGGCGTGGGGGCGGAAATCCTCCGGCAGATCGAGGTCATAGCAGTGCAGGCGGTCGCGGCGGAGGCCCTCGGGGCGCTCCATCGCATAGTCGATTACCGCCACGGGCACCGCCTGGCCAGCCAGTGACGCAGGAATGGCGGCCTCCTCCTCCGCCTCCTTCACCAGGGTCTCGGCAGGGGTCAGGCCGGCAGGCACGCCACCGGCGACGATGTGGTCGAGCTTGCCGGGGTCGAGCAGCTTGTTGGCCGCCCGGCGGGCGATCCACACGTGGATGCCGTCGGAGCGGTGGACCAGGCCGTTCACATGCACACCCACCGCCATGACGCCAAAACTCGGCAACGCGCCGCGGTCGAGCCGTGCCAGCACCGGCCCCTCGGGCTCGGCGCGGACGTCGAAGTCTTCGCGACGCCAGCGATAGTAGCCCTCCACTGCCAGTTGGCGGGCTATCGCCGGTAGTTGCGTGCCGTCGGTCAGGGTGATGCCGGCGGCGTCGGCGCTGATCCCGGGGAATTTCGCCAATGCCTTGGCGAGCACCGGCTTCACCCAGCCGACCTGGGCCGAGCCGATGCGGAACGGCAAACGGTCCCCGGGCAGGTGCGCATTGTTGCAGGCGCGAAGGTGGTGAAGGAACCCGGTCTCTATCGCCTCGCTAGCCATGGCCTCGCCTTTCAAACGTCGCCTCTGCATGCCACATGTCGGGGATGACACGAACCCGCCCCGGCGAGGCGCCTGCCCTCACTCTGCCACGCCTTCAGCGCTCCGGTATGGCGACGGTTCGCTCCCTGTTGCCCTTCCTGTGGCCGGAACACGATATGGGCGCGAGGGCCAGGGTGGTCATGGCAATGGGCCTCCTGGTATTCGCCAAGGTGGCGACGGTCTACGTGCCGATCGTCTATGGCCGCATCGTCGATGCGCTGGCGCCGAAGGATGCCACCGCGCTGCTGGCGATCCCAATGGCGCTGGTCATCGCATACGGTCTGCTGCGGGTCGCTTCGGCTGCATCCGGCGAGCTGCGCGACGCGCTGTTCGCCAAGGTGCAGCAGCGCGCGGTGCGTGTGGCGGCGCTGCGTACCTTCCGCCATCTGCATGCGCTCAGCCTGCGCTTTCACCTCGATCGGCAGACCGGGGGGTTGGCCCGTGCACTCGATCGCGGCATGGCGGGCATCCAGTCGGTGCTGCGGCTCGCGGTGTTCAATGTGGTGCCGACGCTGATCGAGCTGCTGCTGGTCACCGCGATCATCTGGCACATGTTCGACTGGCGCTTCGCGGCGATCACCTTTGCCGCGGTGGTGAGCTATGCCGTTTTCACCATGATCTTCGCCGGCTGGCGCGCGCGGGCGCGTCGGGCGATGAACGACACCGACAATGATGCCTCCACCAAGGCATTGGACAGCCTGCTCAACTTCGAGACGGTGAAATACTTCGGCAACGAGCCGCACGAGGCGGGCCGCTACGACGCCGCATTGGCGCGCTATGAGCGGGCAGCCGTGCGCGTGCAGGTCTCGTTGAATCTGCTGAACATCGGCCAGGCCTGCATCATCGCCCTGGGTCTGACGCTGATCATGTCGATGGCGGCGCGCGATGTCGCCGCCGGCACGATGACGGTCGGTCAGTTCGTGCTGGTGAATACCTACCTCATGCAGCTCTATCAGCCGCTGGGGTTCCTCGGCATGGTCTACATGACGATCAGGCAGGGCATCGTCGACATGCAGCAGATGTTCCGTCTGCTCGAGGAGGAACAGGAGATCGCCGATCGACCGGGAGCGACGGCGCTGGCGGCGCACCTGGCCGACGGCCCCGCGGGCGAGGTGCGGTTCGAGGACGTGCATTTTGGCTACCGGCCGGATCGCGCGATTCTCAAGGGTGTCGATTTCACCGTGCCCGCGGGCGGTCGGCTCGCCATCGTCGGCCAGACGGGCGCCGGCAAATCCACCATCAGCCGGCTGCTGTTCCGCTTCTACGATGTCACACAGGGCCGCATCCTGATCGACGGCCAGGACATCCGTGACGTGACGCAGGAGAGCCTGCGCGCGGCGATCGGCGTGGTGCCGCAGGACACCGTGCTGTTCAACGACACGATCCGCTACAACATCGCCTATGGCCGGCCCGGCGCGACGCAGGACGAGATCGAGCATGCCGCGCGCCTGGCGCAGGTGCATGATTTCGTCGTGAGCCTGCCGGAGGGGTATGAGACGAAGGTGGGCGAGCGCGGGCTGAAGCTGTCGGGCGGCGAGAAGCAGCGCGTGGCGATCGCGCGCACCATCCTGAAGGACCCGCGCATCCTGATCCTGGACGAGGCAACCAGTGCGCTCGATACGCGCACGGAGCAGGACATCCAGACGGCGCTGCGCGCGGTGGCACGGCATCGCACCACGCTGGTGATCGCGCATCGGCTGTCCACTGTGGTGGACGCGGACGAGATCATCGTCCTGCGGGACGGCCGCGTGGCGGAGCGCGGCCGGCATTCGGCGCTGCTGGCGCGCGACGGGCTGTATGCGCGCATGTGGTCGCTGCAGGCCGAGCAGGAACAGACGGAGCCCGAGACCGAAGTCGCGGGCTGAGGCATGGAAGGAGCGTAAGCGATGGTGACGGGCCCTGATATCGGCGACCAACCGCCGGCCGACCTGGGTCACGCGGGCGCGGTGGTCGACAAGGCGATCGAGTACATGGTGGGGCAGAACATCGGCTCGCTGTCGATCGCCTCGGCGTTGCTGGGCGGTGCGCTTGCGTTGCTGGCCCGCAGCGTCGCCGACGAGGCGATCGTGCAGGTCCTGAACAACGCGATCGCCAGCGTGCGCGCCGGCGAACTGCGCCAGGACGGCACGCCGCAGTAACGATGCGACCGGTGCGCCGGCTACGCGCGCCGCAGCAGGAACAGACCCTGCTCGCCGAACAGGTTCGCCATACGAGGAAACCGCCGCCACGGCGTCCGCCCGCCTTCGTCGTCGGCGGCGAGCCAGCTTTCCAACGCGTAGCCGTCATGCGCGCACAGGTCGAAGAAGTCGCGGATCGTGCAGGGATGGATGTTGGGCGTCTCGTACCACGGCCGGTCCCAGGTCTTCGTCATCGGCATCCGCCCGGTGCTGAGCAACTGCCAGCGCAACTGCCAGTGGCCGAAATTCGGGAAGCTGACGATCGCACGCGTGCCGATGCGCAGCATCTGGCGCAGCACCGCGCGCGGCCGCTCCACCGCCTGCAGCGTGCGCGACAGTACCACGTAGTCGAACGCACTGTCCGGATAGTGCGCCAGGTCGGTGTCGGCGTCGCCGTGCATCACCGGCAGCCCGTGCGCCACCGCGCGCGTCACCTCCGCCATGTCGATCTCGATGCCGCGCGCGTCGCAGCCCTTGGTGCGGAACAGGTGGTCGATCAGCATGCCGTCGCCGCAGCCGATATCCAGCACGCGCGCGCCTGGCGCGATCATCTCGGCGATCAGCCGCAGGTCGACCCGCATGTTCTTGGCGACGAAGCGGACCGGGTCGTGTGTGCTCATGGTCAGCCCTTCAGCGTGTCGAGCGTGGGAAGCCGGAAGCGATCCTGCGGATCGTCCCAGCCCTTGAACCGCGGCGCGCGCTTCTCGGCGAACGCCGCCCGCGATTCCATCAGGTCGCTCTTCGCGCCGTGCTCGTGCAGCGCGGCCGCCAGGCGCTGCAGCTCCGCCGCCGGAGCCGGACGCATCTGGCGCATCATGTGCACGGTGTTGACGCGCGAGGCCGGTGGCAGGGTCAGCAGGTGCTCGGCCATGGCGAGCGCACTCGGCATGAGTTCGTCGGGCGCGACCAGGCGGTTGAGGAAGCCAACGTCGTAAAAACGTTCGGCGGTGAAGCGGAAGCCGAGCGCCATTTCCATGGCGATTGGATAGGGCACGTTGGCGACGTGGCCGTGATTGTAGCCGCCGAGCAGCCAGCGCTTGGCTTCCGAGACCTCGAAGATGGCGCCGCGTGCGGCCACGCGCAGATCGGTGCGTTCGACCAGCATGAAGCCGCCGCCCATCGCGAAGCCGTTGACCGCGGCGATGACCGGCTTCTCCAGGGCACCGGACATGAACGGGTCTTCGATGGCCGGCCGCCGCCCGCCGGGCGCGCCGTTCTGCAGCGATTCCTTCATGTCCTCGCCGGCGCAGAACGCCTGGCCGGTGCCGGTGAAGATGGCGACCTCCAGTTGGTCGCTGTGGCGGAATTCGGTCCAGGTTTCGGCGAGCCGGGTGCGCATCTCGTGGTTGAGCGCGTTGAGCCGTTCGGGCCGGTTCATCCGCACCACCAGGATCTGTCCGTGGCGCTCGGTTTCGACGACTTGCATGGGGTGGTCTCCTTTGGCGCCAGGGATCGGGGGGCGGCAGAGAGGGTACCAGCCCGGGGGCGGTGAGCAAGCGGTAGTGGCAGCATGGACTTGCTTGGGTAATTGGGCGGTCGGTGCGATCACCAAGCACACCACGTGCAACGTCGGCGCTCCGCAGGCACCGTACAGGCCCAAGCGGGTCGTGCTTCCGTTTTACTTTCATTGCATTGACATCGTGAAAGAGATATGCAATCCATTGCGTTCAGGCGGCTCAGATGAGCAGCGGTCGAGAGTTAGTCCCGGGCACCAACGTCGCTGAACTTTCGGTCGTTGGCCGGTATCCGGGAATCCCTCAGGGTGCGCCTTGGGCCAATCCAAAACGGCGGCGCCCCTAAGCACGCGCACAGCGGCGTTCCCACCGCCAGTGCCGCTGAAGATGGCTCGGAAAGGAGACGGGGGCTGAGCATGTCGACCGCAGTCACTAGAATCCTCGAGCACCTCCGCGACGATGGCGGCTTGCAGGGCAAGGACATCGCCAACATCGTGGCGGTATCACCGGCCACTGTGTCGCGATGGTCAAGCGGGAAAGCGACGCCCGATCTGCGCACGCAGACGGTCATCGCAGAACTTCGGTACGTCGTGGACCGGCTAAATGATTTCTACACGCCCGATGAGACGCGCATCTGGTTGCATACAGCTCACCAGATGCTCAAGGGGGAGCGTGCCATTGATCTCATCAACGCCGGACGCACGGAAGAGGTGCTCGCGGTGATCGAGAGCCTGGACACAGGAGCCTTCACCTAGGTGCCACAAGGCCCGCGGCGTGCGCGTGATCTGCGCCTCCTGGATCAGGTGGACGCCTACCCGCGTCGCTCCCATACAGGCCTTCTGTGGCGTGTCGTCCGTGACGGGCGCGATCCTCTGCAGGGCGGCAGAGCTGCCAGTCGATGGTGCAATGGACGGTTCGACGTTCTGTACACCAGTCTGGAGCGCGAGGGAGCAATTGCGGAGGTGTATGCGCTGCTCAGTTTGCAGCCAGTCTTTCCGTCCAAGATCACCTTCCATGTTCACTGTTTACGCGTCTCGGTCCAGCAGTCCCTTCACTTGGCCGAGCTGCCCACACTCGCAAGGCTAGGCGTCGATATCGATCGCTATCAGGAGCGGGACTACGCGAAGACGCAGGACATTGCTGACGCAGCCTATTTCTTGGATTTCGACGGGCTTTTCGTACCGAGCGCACGTTGGCCATGCACGAACGCAGTCCTGTTTACAGACAGGATCGAGCCCGCGTGCCTGTCGATTGACGCTACCGAGCCGAAACCAATCGATTGGCGCAGTTGGCGTCGTCGAACTCGACCAGGCGGTAGAGCTCAACGGTGATGGACGCACGTCTAGTTCGAAACATGTCTGACGGTCAGACACAGTTGCGAGCTGGCCCCAACCCAGCCGAAGCCTTGCCGAAGCCCTGCAAGGCTTGCCAAGCTCAGCCCCAGGCAGCCGACCAAACTGCAATCACCGGTCGACACCGGTCGATCGTGACAACTCCAACCACAGGACGGGAGGGCGATCTCATGGCAACCAGCGGGGTGAACGACCAGCGATCCTACATCTACCTCGGCCTGGCCGGCGAAACCGGGCGCGGCCGGGTGGTGCAGTCCGGCCTCTACCGCCTGGCCGACGGCAGCGACGAATGGGACACACTACAGCGCGGCCTCCCTGAGGCGCCCGCGGTGCGCGCCCTGGCGGTGCACCCGCTGCACCCCGACATCGTCTACGCCGGCACGCAATCCGGGCCGTATCGCAGCGCCGACCGCGGTGAGCACTGGGAGAAAATCAACATCCCCGACCACGGCCTGCCGGTCTGGTCATTCCTGTTCCACCCGCACGATCCCGACGTGATCTTCGTCGGCTACGAGAACTGCGAGATCTACCGCAGCGACGATGCCGGCGAACGCTGGACTCGCCTGCCAGTCAGCGTGCGCTTCCCCGAGATCACCACCGCGCCGGGCGCCAACCCGGCGAAGCGCGTGCTGATGCTGGACGCCAGCGTCAGCGAGCCGGACCACCTGTACGCCGCCATCGAGGTCGGCGGCACCATCCGCTCCACCGACGGCGGCGAGCACTGGGAGAACCTGAGTCACGGCCAGTACCTCAACGACGACGCGGTCGACATGCACGGCGTGCTGGCCAGCCGCTGGCGGCCCGGCACGGTGTTCGGCATCGGCCGCGCCGGCATGTTCCATAGCGCCGACGGTGGCGACCATTGGCGGCACGTGAAGCTGGAGCCGCTCAATGCCAAGGGGCAGATCTATTGCCGCGACATTCGCGAGGTGCCGGGCAATCCGCGCAAGCTGTTCGTGGCGGCGGGGAGCGATTTCCAGAGCGATGTCGGCGTGCTGCTGTACAGCGCCGACGGTGGCGATAGCTGGACTCGCGTCGACATGGGCCTGCGGCCGCCGCACACGATGTTCGCCCTTGCCTTCGACGAGCGCCGGCCTGCTCTCATGTCCTGCGCCACCAATGGCGGCGAGGTCTACAGCAGTCTGGACGGCGGCGAGAGCTGGACCGCGCACAAGCCGCCGCCAGAAGGCACGCAGATCTACTCGCTCGCGCGCGGCTGAGCGCGGCGAGGAACCGGGCGCGTGGATTTTCAGCTCACCGACGAGCAAGAACGCCTGCAGCAACGCTGCCTGGAGCTGGCAGCCGACTTTGCCACCCGCTCGTCCGACCACGACCGCGAAGCATCGCACCCGACCGAGAATTACGACCGCCTCCGCCAGGAGGGGTTTCTCGAACTCACCATCCCGAAATCATGGGGCGGATCGGGCGCCAGCTTCCTGGATCATACGATCGCCTACGAAGCCCTGGGCCAGGGCTGTCCGTCCACCGCGCTCTCATTCAACATGCATGCCTCCGTCGTCATGCCGGTGTTGGAAAGCGCCGAGGTCACCAGCGAAACCAAACAGCGTGTGGCAGACCTCGTGGTGCGGCAGCGCAAGCTGATCGGCGGGAATTTTTCCGAGCCCAACACCACGTCACTGATCGGCGAGCGTCCGCTGAGTGTGCGGGCGCGTCCGGTGGACGGCGGTTACAGCATCACCGGGCGGAAGATGTTCGCCTCGATGCTGGAAGCCGCCGACTACGTCATGGTGCTTACTTATCCCGACACGGCGACGAGCCCGTTTGCCGGGATGCTGCTGCTCGTGCCGCGAGGGGCAGAGGGGCGGCGTGTCAACGCCAACTGGAACACGCTCGGCATGCGCGCGACCCGCAGTGACTCGCTGATCCTGGAGGACTGCCGGGTGCCGGCGAGCGCGGTT
Organism: Acetobacteraceae bacterium; assembly: GCA_041487355.1. Taxonomy (GTDB): domain Bacteria; phylum Pseudomonadota; class Alphaproteobacteria; order Acetobacterales; family Acetobacteraceae; genus JAMXLO01. The sequence goes on from JBGPND010000041.1 coordinate 23,872, forward strand.
CTCTTCCAGTCCGATGACATCAGACCATTTCGGCACGCTTATCTGAATTGGTTCTGGGGCTCGTATACCGCGGTCTACCTCGGGGTGGCCGTCGCAGCTTACAACGAGATGCTGAAGGTGATGAAGGCGCGCCAGCCGCAGGGCTACGCGCAATCACTGGCTTATCATCCGGATGTGCGCCGCCACGTGGCGGAGATGAGCGTCGATCTGGAAGCGGCGCGGCTCATCACGTATCGGTCCGCCTGGCTCAGCGACACGCAGGGGCCGACGCCGGAAACCACGGCGGCGCTCTACCGCGCGAAATACATGGTGGGCGAAGCGGTGAGCCGCATTACCCGCGCGGCGCTGACCCTGGGTGGTGCGCACGGGATCTTCAAGGGCTCGCGCCTGGAGCAACTGTTCCGCGATGGCGCGCTGGCGCCGATCCAGCCGCCGGCGGCGGATTTCTGCCTATGGAACATGGGTCTGTACGAGCTGAATCTCGATCCGACGGATATGCTGCCACCGCTCAAGCCGGGTTAGCGTTGTGCCAGAGTTCGGTCCGCGTCATTGTCATCTCTGTCACGCAACAGCCGCAAGGCCGTTGCGTGCGACGAGGGCCAGCAGCTTCAGAAACGCACCTTGCGGGTGCTTCTCGCCACGCTCCCATTGGCTGACAAGGCCGGTCGTCACGTTCAGATAGCGGGCGAACACCGCCTGACTCGCGCCCTCGCGCTCGCGCAGCGCACGAATCTCTTCGGGCCGGAGTGGCTTGACCGGCGTCAGGCATGCCTCGCCGAATTTGCGCATGGTGCGCTTGTCCATCAGACCCGCTTCATGCAGGTCCTCGGCTGTCTCATGGATCGCCGCCATCACGCGGCTGCGGTACTGCTTGGCCATTGGTCACCTCGATCAGTGCACCATGTTCGATCGCTTGCATGATTTCGTCGTCGCTGTAATACCAAATCGCGTTGGTGCTGACTCATACCACTGTTGAGACGATCGGCGCATCGCCATGCCTTCACCGTCATGGCCGGGCTTGTCCCGGCCATCCGTCGCGGCACCGGTGCTGGTACGGATGGCCGGGACAAACCCGGCCATGACGGCAGGGGTAGGGCCGATGGGTCATCTCTCTCGAGAAATGGTATAAATGAAAACGGCGCGTTCGCTGGTCTGGAAGAGAATAATCGTGCGAATGCCACCTGACCGCAGCGCTCGCCGCCTACCTTGCCAGCCCCGCATGCACCGCGCAGCCCGCCAGGAACCCCGCCAACGTGCGATGGAAATCCGGTTCGTCCAGCAGAAACGCGTCGTGCCCCTTGTCGGACGGGATCTCCACGAATGACACATTGGCCCCCGCGCGGTTCAGCGCGCGGGCGATCGTGCGGCTCTCGGCCGTGGGAAACAGCCAGTCGGAGGTGAACGAAACCAGCAGGAACCGCGTCTTCGTGCCGCGGAACGCGTTCGCCAGATCGCCGTCGTAATCGGCGGTCAGATCGAAATAGTCCATCGCCCGCGTGATCGTCAGATACGAATTGGCGTCGAAGCGCTGCACGAAGGTGCTGCCCTGGTGGCGCAGATAGCTCTCCACCTCGAACATCTCGCCGAACAGGTGGATCGCCTCGCTCGGATCCTTCGGTGCGTTCTGCAGCCGCCGGCCGAATTTCCGCGTCAGCGCCTGCTCGGACAGATACGTGATGTGCGCGCACATCCGCGCCACGGCAAGCCCGCGCGCGGGGATGCGGTCGGTCTGCCAGTAGCGGCCGCCCTGCCAGTCCGGATCGGCGAAGATCGCCTGCCGGCCGACTTCGTGGAACGCGATGTTCTGCGCCGAATGGTAGGCGGCGCTGGCGATCGGCAGGGCGGCGAACACCGCGTCCGGGTAGCTCGCCACCCATTGCAGCACCTGCATCCCGCCCATCGAGCCGCCGAGCACCGCGAACAGCCGCGTGATCCCCAGATGATCGATCAGCCGCTTCTGCGCGCGAACCATGTCGTGGATCGTCACCGGCGGGAAATCTGTGCCCCACAGCCCGTCGCCATCCTCGCGCAGGCTGCGCGGGCCGGTGGAGCCCATGCAGCCGCCCAGCACATTGGCGCAGATGACGAAGTAGCGATCGGTGTCGACCGGCTTGCCGGGCCCTACCACCAGGTCCCACCAGCCCTCCTTGCCGGTGACTGGGTGGCGCTCAGCGACATACTGATCGCCGGTCAGCGCATGACACACCAGCACCGCGTTGGAGCGCTGGGCATTCAGCGTACCATACGTGCGGTAGGCGACGGTGAGCCGCTTCAGGCGCGCGCCGCAGTCCAGCGCCAACCCGTCCTCGAACGTGACGTATGGCGTGTGCTCGACGGCGGCGAGAGTGGCTGACGTATCCATCCCGGCATGTGCATAGGCGGGGGCCGCCGCCCTCGCAACCCTCCGGCCACCGGCCACTGTTTGCATGCCAGCCCGCTTCGGCTATCTGTTCCGGCCCCCTTCCGGCCAGAATGATGTCCAGTCCCGCACGCATCGACACGCCGCCCGCACCCGCCCCCAAGGCGGAGGACCCGCCACCGCCGCAGGATGGCTGGCCTGGCGGGCTCCCCGCGCTGCGCGCCGAGCTGGATCGCCTCGATGACCAGTTGCACGACGGGCTGATGCAGCGCGCCCTGGTGGTGGAGCAGGTGGCGGAGGCCGGGAAGCGCGGGGCCTTCCGTCCGGGACGTGAGGCTTCGATCATCCGACGCCTGCTGCGGCGTCACAGCGGAGGACTTCCGGCACAAGCGCTGGTCCGCATCTGGCGTGAGCTGCTGGCGGGAACCACGGCGATGCAGGGTCCGTTCACTGTCGCCGTGTGCGAGGCCGATGCAGGCGCTGGCTTCACCCAGGCGGCGCGCGAGCATTTCGGTGCGCTGACGCCGCTGCGCGTGTATCGCAGCCCGGCGCAGGCGATGGCCGAGGTGAGCGGCGGCAGTGCCTCGGTTGCCGTGCTGCCCTACCCTTCGGAAACCGAGACACCGCGCGACGCCTGGTGGACCGCGCTGCTGCAGAAAGACGAACCGCGCATCTACGTGGTGGCTCGGCTGCCGTTCTGGACGCGCCGCGCCGAGGGGGCCCCGAACGCCCAGTCCCTGGTAATCGCCGCCATCGCGCCCGACGCCAGCGAGCGCGACCGCTCCCTGCTCGGTCTCGAGGTGGACCGCGGCGTAAGCCGGGCACGGCTGACCCAGGCGCTGATCGCCGCCGGCCTGCCGCCTGGCTCGGTGATCCTGCGGCGTGACAATGGCGCGCAGGTGGCGCACGCCCTGGTCGAGGTCGATGGCCACGTGACCGACGATGACCCGAGGCTGGCGGGGATCGACGCAGCCCTGCGCCGGCCGGTCGTGCTCGGCGCCTATGCCATTCCGGAAGATGGAGGCGCGGCATGAGCGCTCCCCGCCCGCGTCCCGAGATTCTCGACATCTCTCCGTATGTCGGCGGCGAGTCGACCCTGCCTGGCGTCAACCGGGTGCTGAAGCTGTCGTCCAACGAGGGCGCGTTCGGCGTGCCGCCCGGCGCGCAGGAAGCCTATGCGAAGCTGGGCGGCGAACTGCATCGCTATCCGGACGGCGACGCGACCGAATTGCGCCGCGCGATCGGCGCTCGGTTCAAGCTGGATCCCGCGCGCATCGTGTGCGGCGCGGGGTCGGATGACCTGATTTACCAGTTATGCCTCGCCTATGGCGGTCCGGGGCGCGATATCGTCATGAGCGAGCACGGGTTTGCGATTTATCAGATCGCGGGCACCTACGCCGGCAGCCGCGTGATCAAGACGCGCGAGCGCAACCTGACCGCCGATGTGGATGCCATGCTGGCGGCGGTGTCGCCGGCGACGCGGCTGATGTTTCTCGCCAATCCGAACAATCCCACCGGCAGCATGCTGCCCCACGCCGAGGTGGCGCGGCTGCGTGCCGGGCTGCCGCCGGAGGTGCTGCTGGTGCTCGACGCGGCCTACGCCGAGTATGTCGAGCGGCCGGACTACGATCCGGGCGTCCGGCTGGTGGATGCCGCCGACAACACGGTGATGACGCGGACCTTCTCGAAGATCTTCGGGCTGGGCGGCATGCGCATCGGTTGGGCCTACGCGCCGCCCGCGGTGGTCGACGTGCTGAACCGGGTGCGCGCGCCGTTCAACGTGTCGATCGCGGCGCAGGCAGCGGCGATCGCCGCGCTGGCCGAGCCGGGCTGGGTGGAGAAGGGCCGGGCGCACAATGCCGAATATCGGCCGAAGCTCGCGGCGGGCTTGCAGGCGGCGGGGATCAAGGTGTGGCCGTCCGAGGGCAACTTCGTGCTGGCCGACTTCGCCACGCCGGAGCGCGCCAAGACGGCCGATGCTTTCCTGCGCAGCCGTGGCGTGATCGTCCGGCCGGTGGGCGGCTACGGCCTGCCGCAGTGCCTGCGCATCACGGTCGGCACCGCCGAGGAGGTCGGCATCGTCATCGACACGCTGACGGAATTTGCGCGCCCCCCGGGTCATGCCTGAGCCCCTTTTCAAGCGCCTGGCGCTGATCGGCATCGGCCTGATCGGCAGCTCCGTCGCCCGCATCGCGCGGGAACGCGGCGATCTCGCCGGCGAGGTCGTGGTGAATGCGCGGACCGTGAAGACGCTCGACCGGGTGCGCGAACTGGGCTTCGCCGACCGGGTGGAAGCGGACGCCGGGCGCGCGGTGGCAGGCGCCGACTGCGTCATGCTGTGCGCCCCGGTGGGCGCCTTTGCCGACATCGCCGCCGCGATCGCGCCGCATCTGGCCGAGGGCGCCATTCTGACCGATGTTGGCTCCACCAAGCAGTCGGTGATCCGCGATGTCGGGCCCCTGGTGCCGGCCGGGGTGCATTTCGTCCCCGCGCATCCGGTGGCGGGCACCGAGTATTCCGGGCCGGATGCGGGGTTCGTCACTCTGTTCGCGGGCCGCTGGACCCTGCTGACGCCGCCGCCCGGCACGGACGAGGCCGCGGTGGCGAAGGTCGAGGAGCTGTGGCGGCGCTGCAGCTCCATGGTGCAGCGCATGGAGCCCGGCCATCACGACCGCGTCCTGGCGATCGTCTCGCATCTGCCGCACCTGATCGCCTTTACCATCTGCGGCACCGCCGACGATCTGGCCGACGAGAGCCGCCAGGAGGTGCTGCGGTTCGCCGCCTCGGGTTTTCGGGATTTTACCCGCATCGCCGCGTCCGACCCGGTGATGTGGCGCGACATCTTCCTCAACAACCGCGAGGCGCTGCTGGAGATGCTGGCACGCTTCATGGAGGACGCGCAGGCGATGTCGCGCGCGGTGCGCTGGGGCGACGCGGCGTATATCGAGGACATGGTCGAGCGCGGCCGGAAGATCCGCCGCAGCCTGATCGAGCTGAAGCAGGCGTAGGGGCGGGGCCGCTCCCCCTCGTCATGACGGGGCTTGGCCCCGCCATCCACGTCTTGCGCGCTACAAGAAAAGACGTGGATTGGGAGCCGAAGGCGCCCAATGGGCCGGAGCCTGTCCTCAGGCTGGCGTTCGGCCCGACCCGTGGCCCGCCATGACGAAAAATGCGCGAACGGGTGCGGTGTGCATGAGCCGTACCCTTGGGACGCCATGCCCACGAATGGTACACCGCGGCACGGCGCCGCATCCCGCGATCGTGCACGACGCGGGTACCGTGGGAGGTACACGTCGTGGGCACGGCGTCCGGCGGAATCGCCGGCATTGGGCGCGGATTTGGAATGAGTGGGGCCAATCCGGGCCGTCGACCGCGTGTCCTCCGGTTCGCCCTGCGTGTTGGTGCCGCGGCTGTGCGGGAACCGCCGGCCTGGCACCGTGGGACGGCGCGCTGGCCCTGGCGCGGCGCGGCATGTCGCTGCTGCGGGCAAAGCGGGCGATGGAGGAGATGGTCGCGATCGGGCGTAGCTTCGTCGTTCCGCCGATGGTGGAGGATGCGGCGGCGCTCGCCGAGGAGCTGGCGCAGGCGGGGACTGAAGCGGCGCCGGCGCAGCCACCTCGGACGGTGGACGTGCGCGCCCTGCGGCGGCGGCTCGGGCTGAGCCGTGAGCAGTTCGCGGTGCGGTTCGGCCTCGAGGTCGAGACGGTGCGGAACTGGGAGATGGGGCGGCGGCAGCCGGACACCACGGCGCGAAGCTATCTGCAGGCGATCGCCAACGACCCCGAGCAGGTTGAGCGGGCCTACGCGCCGACGCCTGGGGCGTAGGGAGACGGCCTCGGACGGAGCGGAGCAAGCGTGGGCCGGGCACTGGCACCGCTTGCCTTCTGCCGCCCGGCTGGCGGCAAAGGCGACACACGCGCCGTGCGGGCGGAGCGGGCCGAAAAGCTCATCGGCGATGGCGGCATCATCAGCGTCCAGGTGCTGAATGAGGTCACCAGCGTGGCCCGTCGCAGGATGGGCCTGTCATGGGCGGAGACGCGTGCGTTCCTTGCCGTGATTCGTGGCCTGCTGCCGGTCCGGCCCATCACGATCGAAATTTTCGAAGCTGGACTCGTGTTGGCCGAGCGCTACGGTCTGTCGATCTACGACGCCATGATCGCCGCCTCGGCGCTGCATGCCGAGTGCGATACGCTCTGGTCCGACGACGTGCGGGATGGGATCGTGCTCGATGACCGGCTCCGCATCGTCAATCCGTTTCGAGCGGTGGGTTGACCACGAACCGGAAGACGAAGGGCGCGTGGCTCCTGTCGGCGGGTGGCCCGGGGCCGCCACTCAGGACTTTGCTTCTGACTGTAGGGAAGTTGGGGCTCAGGTCGTCAGCTAGCCATTGACGCCAGTCGAGTGAGCGACGTACTAATTTCGTGTCCGCAGCGTAGCGCAGTAGGAAGGATAGGCCGATTGTGAAGCTCACAAAAGTCCAAGTGAAGACCTACAAAAATATCCTGGACTCTGGAGAGGTCGAAATTCAGCCAGACGTAACGTGTCTTGTCGGCAAGAACGAGTCTGGGAAGACTGCTTTCCTGCATGCCCTCCATCGACTGAACCCGGCGCAGAAAAACGTTACCTTCTCCATTCCAGATCACTATCCTGCCTGGCTCGAAAAGCGACACCGCAGGACGATAAAGTTAGAGACAGTGTGCCCGGTCATGGCGATATTCCAACTTGAAGACAGTGATATTGTCGCGCTCGAGAGCCGCTTCGGTAAGGGCATCCTAACAGACACCGAGATAACCATGAGGCGGCAATACGATGGGACACGGCTATTCGATTACGAAGCCGACGAGGGTGTCGCTGTTGCGAAGCTTCTTGATCAGGTTCAAGTTCCAGAAGCTGTTCTTGTGGATGGTGACGAACTTAAGACATTCCAGGCCTTGAGTGCTCTCATCGCGACGCTCAAGGGTAAAACAGACGAACCGGACGCGGCCAAGCTATCTCAAAGCCTTGAGAGGGCACGGGAGAGCATGTTGGGGAAGGGCGGTGATTTTGGCGCCGCCTTGATGGGTGAGCTTGACTCCTTGACGCCCATATTCTTTTACTACGACGAATACAGCTCCTTGCCGGGAACTGTGAAAATCAGAGAAATCCTGAAAGCCGATAAAACCAAGCTCTCAGGCAATCTCTTGACGGCTCGCGCGCTACTCGACCTGGGAGGCGCCGAAGACGATTACTTGCTAAATCCAGTGTATGAAAGGCGCAAACGCGAGCTGCAAAACGTTGCAAATTACCTGACCGACGCACTACTGTCCGGTTCGCTGAGCCGATGTTGGTTGCAAGTGCCTGATCCATAAGGGCTTTCGGCCGATTTTCGCTGGTGTCGATTTGAACTCGGCGAGGCTTTCCCCGACGCTATTCGGGGGAGGACTCGGCCATGAACAC
>JBGPND010000042.1:0-31118 GCA_041487355.1 Acetobacteraceae bacterium
CTGCCCTCTCCCGCAAGGGGAGTGGGCAAACGCGGCGACGCTCGCGCATGCGGAGAGACGGGACCCGTAGGATGGGTTGAGCGCAGCGAAACCCATCATCTCTCTGCGCCCGATCACAGGGAGAACAGCCATGGCAAGCATCACCATCGAGGCTTCAGACGGCTCCGGCAGCTTCTCGGCCTACCTCTTGGAACCGAAGGCCAAGCCGGCCGGCACCGTCGTGCTGATCCAGGAGATCTTCGGCGTGAACCAGGCGATGCGCGACATCGCCGCCTGGGTGGCCGACATTGGGTTCATCGCCGTCTGCCCGGACCTGTTCTGGCGCATCGAGCCGGGCATCGACATCACCGACAAGACCGAGGCGGAGTGGAAGAAGGCGTTCGAGCTGTTCAACAAGTTTGACCAGGCCAAGGGCATCGAGGACATCAAGGCCACCGTGGCAGCCGCGCGCAAGCTGCCGGGTGCCAACGGCCGCGTCGGCACGATGGGCTACTGCCTCGGCGGCCGGCTCGCCTTCATGATGGCCGAGCAGTCCGACGCCGATGCGAACATCTCGTACTACGGCGTCGGCCTGGACGACCTGCTCGGCGACCTCGGCAAGGTGACGAAGCCGCTCGTCGTGCACATCGCCGACAAGGACGAGTTCTTCCCGCCGGAGGGCCGCGCCAAGGTGGTCGAGGCGGTGAAGGGCCACCGGCAGATCGCCTGCTACGTCTATCCCAACGCCGATCACGCCTTCGCCCGCGTCGGCGGCGTCCACTGGGATGGCCGCTCGGCCGCCATCGCCAACGGCCGCAGCGCCGAGGCGCTGGTCGCAGCGCTCGGGTGAAATTCGCTCTCTGGCTGATCCTGGCTGGTGCGCTGCTCGGCGTCTCGGCACGCGCGCAGTCCTGGGATGACTATCAAATCATCGAGTGGCAGCCGCGCAACGCGGCGCAGCTCGCGACGCTGAAGCGGCTCGGTGTCACCGCCGCCACGGTGATCGCCAACCGCGATGGCGCCGGGACGCCGATGGAGCGACAGATCGCTCCCATGCTGGCCAATGGTCTGCGCTGGTATGTCGAGAACATCGCGACCGACTTCTACGCGGCCTATCATCGGTGGTTTCCCGGCCGTCCGGTGAACTGGCGCTTCGTCGAGGCGCAGCGTCGCTACCAGCAGAACCCGGACGACGAAACGGCGCTGTGGCGTGATCCGAGCCTGGCCGATCCGGCGTGGCAGCAGAGGGTGCGCGAACGTCTGATGGCCACGGTGCGCGAGCAGTCACGCCATCGTCCGCTGTACTACAGCCTGGGGGACGAGACCGGCATCGCCGATCTGTCCGCGTTCTGGGATTTCGACCTCTCGCCCGGCTCGCTCGCCGGCATGCGCGATTGGCTGCGGCAGAGCTACGGCTCGCTCGACGCGCTGAACGCCGAGTGGGGCACCGACTTCGTCCGCTGGGATGATGTGCGGCCGGAGACGACGCGCCAAGTGATGCGGCGCACCGACGACAACTTTGCCGCCTGGGCGGACTTCAAGGCATGGATGGATGTCGCATTCGCGCAGGCGCTGCGCATGGGCACCGACGCCGTGCATGAAGCGGATCCGACCGCGCTCGCGGCGATCGAAGGCGTGCAGGTGCCGGGTTGGGGCGGCTACGACTACACGCTTCTGGTCGGCGCGGTCGACGTGATGGAACTCGATGATTTGCCACTGGCACGATCGCTCAATCCGAGACTGATCACGCTGACAACGTCGTTCGGCGGCAGGCCCGAGGACATCCACGCCATCTGGCGCGATCTGCTGGCCGGCAGCCGCGGCCTCGTCCTGTGGGACAGCAGCAATTCCATCGTCCGGCCCGACGCGGCGCTTGGCGAGCGAGGGCAGGCCTATGCCAAGACCTTCGCCGAAATTCGCGGCGGGCTCGGTGCGTTGCTGATGGCGAGCGAACCGCATACCGATCCGATCGCAATCCTCTATTCGCCGGCGAGCGTCCGCACTCAGTGGATGCTCGAGCAGAAGCCGCGCGGCGATGCGTGGATGGCGCGGACTGCGGATATGGAACTGGAGGGCAATGCGGCCCGCAGTGCTATGTGGACTTACGCGCGTTCGCTCGCGCATCTCGGCTTGCAGCCGGCCTACGTTTCACCCGCGATGCTCGAACGTGGCGAATTGCAGAGCAGAAGCATCAGGCTGCTCATCCTGCCGCACGCGATTGCGCTCTCGCCAGGCGAGGCGGGCGCCATCCGTGAATTTGGCGACCGCGGCGGAACGGTGATCGCGGATCTTCAGCCTGGCGTATTCGACTCGCACAGCCGGCGCCTGGCACAGCCACTGCTCGATACCAGCATGGTGCGGATCATCGCATCAGACGACATACGCGCGCTCGCGCTGCATGTCGGCGTGACGCCACCGGTGCGGATAGACGCTCCGGATGCGGACGTCACGAGTCACATCTACCGCGACGGCGACAAGACGATTGTCGCCCTGCAACGCGACTTCTCGCCGACGGCGACGAACGAGGCGGTCGTGCTCACCCTGCCGCAGACCGCCGAAGTCTATGATCTGCGGCAGGAGCAGAAGCTGGGGCACACTGATCGTGTGACGCTCACACTCGACGCAGTGTCCCCTGCGTTGCTTTCACTCACACCGTGAGACCTCTGTCATTGCGAGGAGCGTAGCGACGCGGCAATCTCGTGGAGCGTAACCGCCTGAGATTGCCGCGTCGCTACGCTCCTCGCAATGACAGTTGCGTCTCAGATGTTCGCCGAGATCCAGTCCTTCAGCCGGCTCTTCGGCAGCGCACCGACCTGGGTCGCGGCGGGCTGGCCGTTCTTGAACAGGATCAGCGTCGGGATGCCGCGCACCGCATAGTTGTTCGGCGTCACCGGATTGTCGTCGATGTTCACCTTGGCGACCGTCAGCTTACCGGCGAACTCGGCGGCAAGTTCCTCCAGCGCCGGACCGATCATCTTGCAGGGGCCGCACCACTCGGCCCAGAAATCCACCAGCACGGCTCCCTCGGCCTTCAGCACATCGGTGTCGAAGCTCTGGTCGGTGACGGGTTTGGTATTCGTGCTCATCTCAACCTCAACGTTACGGTTGCGCAGGAGGTGGTGACCAGGGTCGGCAGGTCAAGCAGCGTGGCGCGCATGGCTGGGAGCATGCGACTCCAGCAACGCGTCCGGCAGCATGACGACCTGCGACGCCTGGGTCCAGACCAGCGCGCAGATGATGTCGCGGCCGGGGAATATGTCGCGCAGCACGGCGCGGTAGGCCGCCATCTGCCGCAGATACAGCACCGGCGTGTCCTCGATCCGCCTGGGTGGCCGACGATTGGTCTTGAAGTCGGCCACCAGCACACGGTCCGCCAGCACGGCCAGCCGATCCACCAGCCCTCCGACAACCGCACCCGCGACCAGGCCGGTCAGCGGCACCTCGGCGCGGCTAACCGGTCCGAACAGCGGGGCGAGCTCCGGGTGATCGAGGATCGCCAGGGTCTCGGCCGTCAACATCTCGGCCTCGCCGGCGGCGAGCCCGTGCCCAGGCCGGTCGAGCCAGACGCGTGCCGCAGCGGCGCGACGCTCGGGTGGCAGATCGGGTAGGTGCTGCAACAGGGCGTGGATCAGCTTGCCGCGCCGGAAACGGTTGTTCGCCGCCTCACGTGCCGCCAATGGCGAAGCGGCCGCCGGCACCGGCCCGAGTTCGGCACCCTCCGGCCGGCTGGGGGCGAGCCGCTCCGGCCGACCGGGTTCGGCTGGCGGAGGTTCGGCGCACCAGTCGGGCGCCCTGCCGGCCCAGAGCGGCAGCTCGGCGCTCCGTTGCTCGATGCCTTCCATGATGCTGCGGTCGGGTTCCGCACGCTGTAGCGTGGCGTGGCGCCGCAGCTCGCCCTCCCAGGTGCCGAGTGCCTCACGCTCCGCCGGCAATTCGTCGAAGCCGCGCTCGACCAGCCGGTACCAGCACGCGTCATCCAGGCCGCGCCTGGTCTGCCAGCCGCAGATGAGCAGCCGATCCTCAGCACGGGTCAGGGCGACGTAGAGCAGCCGGTTGTGCTCCTCCATCCGCCGCTTCGCCGCCTCCTCGCGCAGGCGCTGGGCGGCGGCGCAGCGCAGTTCCCGCCGCGGCGACCATATCGGTATAGTGCGGCTGGTGGCCGGATCGGTGGCCCACAGGATCGACCCTTCCTCCGGCGGCAGCGACGTCGTGTCCGGCAGGATCACCAGCGGCGCCTGCAAGCCCTTGGCGCCATGCACGGTCATCACACGGACCAGGCTGCCGGCACCCTCCGCCTCACGCTTCACCTCCGCGCCCGAGCGGCGCAGCCAGTGGAGAAAGCCCTGCAGCGACGGCGGGTGCATGCGGCCGTAGGACAACGCCGCATTCAGCAGCTCGTCCACCGGTTCGGCGGCCTCGGGACCCAGCCTCGCATACAGCCGTGCCCGGCCGCCGAGCGGGCCGAGCGCCTCGGCGAACAGGGCGTGCGGCGAAACGTAGTCGACGCGCGAGAGCAGGGAGGCGAAGAACGCCCAGGCCGCCTGCCAATCCGGCCGCTCGTCTGCCCGCGCACGCAGCGTTTCCCACAGAGGACCGCTCCGCCCGATCGCGAGGCCCATCAGGCTGTCGTCCGACAGCCCCCCGAGCGGGCTGGTCAGCAGGCAGGCGAAGGTCAGGTCATCCTGCGGCAGCAGCAGCGAGTCGGCGAGCGCCATCAGGTCCTGCACCGCCGGCTGCTCGGTCAGCATCAGCCGGTCCAGCCCCGCCACCGGCACGCCGTGCGACTTCAATGCCCGCACCAGGGCGCGGCCGAAGTCGTTCCGTCTTCGGACCAGCACCATCACGTCGCCCGGGGCGAGCTTTCGCCCCTTGCTCTCGAGCATCACGCCGCCAATGGCGTCGGCGATCCATCGCGCCAATGTCTCCGCCAGATGCTGCGGCGCCGAGGTCAGGCCCTGGTTCTGCTCCGGCACCGTCCACGGCAACGGCTCGAGCGCATCGGGCAGCGGCGCGAGCGGCCAGAGCTCCACCGCGCCGGCATGGTCCGCGCGGTCGGCGTAGTGGGTGAGCGCCTGCCCCGGTTCCACGACGCCGGCGGCGGCGGTCGGATTGGCGAACACACGGTCCACCAGCTCCAGCACCGGCCGCGTCGAGCGGAACGACACGTCGAGCTTCGCCTCGCGCCAGGGCTTGCCCGCCGCTATCACCCGTGCGGCGAGACGCTTGTGCGAGCGGTCGAATTCCTCGGTGTCGGCGCCCTGGAACGAGTAGATCGACTGCTTGCGGTCGCCGACGGCGAACACGGTGCGATCGGCCTCGTGCGCCGCCTCGCCGGCGAAGAATTCCGCGGTCAGCGCATGCGCGATGCGCCACTGCGCCGGGGCGGTGTCCTGCACCTCGTCCAGCAGCAGGTGATCGAGCCCGCCGTCCAGCTTGTACAGCACCCAGGCGGCGCCGGGATCGACCAGAAGGTGCGACGTCCGGCCGATCAGGTCATCGTAGTCGAGCAGGCCCGACGCCTCCTTGTGCTCCGCATAAGCGGACAAAACCGGCGCGGCGAGGGTCAGCAACGCGGCGGACACCGCGGCCACGCGCAGCGCCAGGCGGGCGTCGATCACGTCGAGGATGCGGTCGCATTCGGTGAGGAAGCAGCGCGCGAGATCGGGATGCGCATCGGTCACCGCCTTGCTGACGAACCCGCTGGCGGCGCGCGGCTTGGCTTCCTTGGTCAGGAACTCGTCGCACCAGTGCTGCCAGTGCTCGCAACGATCTGCCGCCGCCAATCCGAGCCAATCCAGGATGCGCGTCGCACGTTCGGCGCATTGTTTGGCGCCCAGGCGCTGCACGATCAGCGCCGCCTCGCGCAGCTCGCATTCCGATTGCCAGTTGACCGCATGCGCGATGATCTCCGCCTCGCTGGCCGCGGTCACGCCGAGGGCGCGAAGCTGCGCCGCCTCCAGTTCCTCGCCGAGATCGAGCGCGCCCTGCAGCCGCGGGAGATCGGCCTGCAACGCCGCGACATGCCGGCCGAACTGATCGGCCGAGGCGAGGCCGGCCAGCGTTTCGAGCGCGGCACGCAAACGCGGCGAACTGGCGTGCGCCAGCATGTTTTCGCGGGCCTCGGTCAGGGCGTCCCCGGCGTCGCGATCGTCGACCAGGCGGAAATGCGGCGACAGCGCCGCCTCCAGCGGGAAACGCCGCAGCAGCGACTGGCAGAACGCGTGGATGGTGCCGATTCGCATGCCGCCCGGCAGGTCGAGCACCTTCGCGAACAGCGCCCGTGCGTCGCGCAGCGTCTGCTCTGCCGGCTCGACGTCGAGTGCACGCAGCTCCCGCGCCAGCGCCACGTCGTCCAGCGTGACCCACTTGCCGAGGGTCTTCTGCAGCCGCACCGCCATCTCGGCGGCGGCGGCCTTGGTGAAGGTCAGGCACTGGATGCGTTCGGGCCTCGCCCCCGCCAGCATCAGCCGCAGCAGCCGGTCGGTCAGCAGCTTGGTCTTGCCCGATCCCGCCGATGCCCCGACGAACGCGGATACCGCCGGGTCGGAGGCCGACAACTGCTCCGCGTTGGCGCGGTCACGCGGAGAGGCCCCCCAACCCCGTCCCCGACCCTCCCCCGCTTCGCAGGAGAGGGAGTTCAGCGCCCCCTCTCCCTCGAAGCGGGGGAGGGTCGGGGAGGGGGTTGGGGGAAGGGGATCGCGGTTCACGCCTCATCCCCCACAGCCGCCCATTCAGCCACCCGGGCGAGCTGCGCATAATCGGAAAAACGCGGCGCGAAGCCGGGCTGCGGTTGCGACAGATAGCAGCGGTCCGGCGCGTCATAGGCATCGATCAGCCCACACAGCGCCTCGCGCGCATCGGCGACGGCCGCGGCGATCGCATCCGCCCTGGCCTTGAACAGCGTCCGCAACTCGCCAGCCTGGAAGCCGCCAGTCAGGTGCCAGTAGGTCAGCTCTTCCACTGTGCCGGTCAGGCCGGCAGCGAACGCTCCGGCTTCGGCCATCGCGGCTTCCAGCAGCAGTTGCGGTGCCAGACCGGCGTCCACCTCCTTCTGGCTCGGCGGCGTTCCGGTCTTGTAGTCAAGGATCGCCAATCCACCGTCGCGCCGCCGCTCGATCCGGTCGGCCCGGCCGGTAAGCCGGAACAAGCCTCCCGGTCGTGCCAGCTCATATAAGCCGCTGACTTCCGCGGCGATCGCCACCGGCGGACGCTCGCTCCTGCGTTCCACTTCGACGCGCGCGACCCACTCGGCGATCCGCTCGAGCCGTGGCGCCCACCACGCGGCCAGTGCCTCGCGTAGATCGGCCTCCGCCATGGCACGCGCCATGGCGCGGCGAAGCTGCTGTCCGGCATCGGCCGGCCAGCGGATTCCGTGCTGCTCGAGGAAGTGGCGCAGGCCGGCATGCACCAGACTGCCGTAATCCGCAGCGTCGGTCGCCTCCTCCAGCGGCTTGAGCGCGACCAGACCCAGCACGTGCCGGGCGTGGATCGCATAAGGATCACGCAGCCAGGTCTCGATCTCGGTCACCGAAAGCTTGCGTGGCCGCAATACGACCGGCGGGCACGGGCGTGGCGGCCGAACGGGCCGCGGCCCGTCAGCGGGCTGATCCAGTGCGCGCACCCAGGAGGCGGCCGGATGCAGGGGCAGAGCCGCCCTCTGGCCAGCCAGCAGGGTTTCCAGCCGCGTGAGCCAGCGTGCCGGCACCACGGGAGCGCCGTCCAGGCGGCGCGGGCAGGACAGCACGACGGTCGGCGCGGCGCAGGCGCAGGAGACAAAATCGTGCGCCGCCTGGCCGACGATTTCCTCCGGCGAAGGCAGGCCGACCGTCGACCGCATCGGGCGTGACAGCCACGGCCCGGGGTCGCTTGCCGGCGGCCACACCCCCTCAACGAGGCCGCCCAGCACCATGACGTCCGCCGTCTGCAAGCGTGCCTCGAGCAGACCCCAGATGAACACGCGCGGATGCTCGGTCCCGTCCCGGCCGCGCAGCGCCCGCCGGCTGCGCACGACGGCGCCCTCCAGCACCGCGTCCAGCAGTCCGGGCAGCACATCGCGCCGCTGGTCGGGCAGCAGCGGCAACGCCGCCTGCACCTCAGCCAGCCTGGTCGCCAGGGCTTCGCCTTCCTCGCCGGCCCACAGACGGGCCGGGCCGGGCAGTTCGTCCGTGGCGGCGAGGCGTTCGGCCGCTTCGATCAGTGCGGCCAGGGCCTCCGCTGGTGCCAGCTCGACCGAGGCGGCAATCCGCAGCGTGGGTTCCAGGCACGCCTCGAGCCGCTCCTGCAATGCGACCGCATCGGGATCGGCGCGCCCTCGGTCGAGCGCGCGCCGCAGTCCGCCCAGGCCGTGGCTCGGCCGCGGGCCGCGCAGACAGGCACGTTCCAGGGCGCGCGCGGCGGCACGGCAGGCAGTGGGGGAAAGCCCGGCCGCCGCCAGCGGATGCTTCAGCAGCGCCAGCAGAGGCACGGGTGCCAGTTCCTCGGCGACCGCCCGGACCAGCAGGCGGAGGAACACCGCCGGCGGGGTGTCGGACAATTGCTCGCCGGCGCTGTCGTCGGCCACCACGCCGTAGCGCAGCAATTCGGTGGCCACCCTTCCCGCCAGGTCCCGATCGGGGGTCACCAGGGCCGCCTGCGCACCCGGCGTCTCCAGCGCCGCGCGCAGCACCATGGCGATGGCGGCGGCTTCCTCCTGCTGGTCGGCCGTCGAGAGAAGCGACAAGCCATCGATCGCCGTCGGTCCGGCGTTCCGCCACTCGACCAGGGCTCCGGCCGGCAACAGGGCGCGGGCGAGCGTCGCGCCGCGGGCGCCCAGCGCCTCATTGGGCAAAGTGGCGGTGGTGCAAAGGCCTCCCCCTCCCCCTACCCCTTCCCGCAAGGGTAGGGGGAGAATATCCTGCGCCACGGCCCTATCCTGATGCTCATGGGGTGAAGCGGTCGGCCATGGGCGGACATCCCCGCGCGTTGCACCGAGTCCATGCAGTAGACGGGCAAGCCCGGCCTGCGGATGGGCGGCATCCAGCTCGGCCCAGACCTCTTCGGTCATGTCGGTGTTCAGGCCGGGCAGCACCACCACGCCGGTGGGCAGGCGGGCGACCACCCGGAGCAGACGTGCCACTGCCGGAATGCCGCCGGTGGTGCCCGCGACCAGCACGCGATCGACCGGCGGCTGTTGTTCCCAGGCGGCGGCCTGTGCGTTCAGCAGTGCCACCTGCCGCGCCGCCGGGTTCGTCAGGCCCTGCTCGGCCAGCCAATCCGGCCAGGCGCGGGTGACGATATGCAGGAATTCCAGCGTCCGCGCCCAATGCGCCGCGTAGGCCGGATCGGCGGCCTCCGGCAGCCGCTCGGCGAGATCGATCTCCGCCCGCTCCGCCTCGTCCATCAGAGCGGCCAGTTCGCCGGCGAGGCTCCAGGCGCGATCGGCGGTGCGCGGCGCTCCGTCGGCGCCGCGCATCGCCAGGATCAGCCTGGTCAGCGCCGCCAGTCGCTGCGCCGGCTCCACGGCGGGCGGCAGGTCGAGCGCGCCGGCCAGGGTCAGCGGCGCCTCGTCCAGCGCGCCGAGCGCGGTGATGCGCGGCAACAGCAGCGGCCGGCCGCCGGATGCGCGCAGGAAGGCCTCGGCCAGCGAGCGGGCGGCGCGCCGCGTCGGCAGCAGGATCAGGCCGCGCGCGGCCTGCAGCGGATCGCCTGCGCTGGCCAGCCATTCCGCCGCCAGTGCATCCAGGAAAGCCACGCCGGGAGGGATGGTGAAGAGGTTCAACGGGTGTCCCCCGTCAGCGGCGCCTGCAGGATGGTCTCCGCCTCGGCGAGGTCGGCCGGCGTGGAAAGATGGAACCACAGCCCGTCATGCACCACGGCGCGCAGGCGGCCGGCTGCCATGGCGGTATCCCACGCCCGGTTCATGCTGAATGCGCCCTCGGGCGTGCCGGCGAGCAGCCCGGGCGTAATGAGCTGCAGGCCGGCATAGACATAAGGCACGACCTCGCGTTCGCCGCGCCGGCGCAGCCCGCCCCACTTGTCCACCACGAAGTCGCCCATCCCGACCTCGGCATGCACCTGAAAGGTGCGGTGCACCAGCAGTACCCCATCGACCTCGGCCGGATCGAACGCGGCGACCAGCCGATCGAGCGCCGGGCGCGGTCCGTCCAGCCAGAACGCGTCGCCATTGACGACGAAGAACGGCGCGGGACAGAGCAGGTCGAGCGCTGCCTTGACCCCGCCGCCGGTCTCCAGCAGCGCTGCCTCGCGCCGCAGGATGGTGCGCGGCGGCCGTTCCGATCGCGCCAGGAGATGCGCCGCCACCCGGTCGGCCTGCCAGTGGGCGTTCACCACCACCGTTTCCACCCTCGACGCTGCCAGCCGGTCGAGCGCGTGGTCGATCAGCGCCTTGCCGCCGAGCGGCAGCAGCGGCTTGGCCGTCCGGTCGGTGAGCGGCCGCATGCGGGTGCCGAGGCCGGCAGCCAGCAGCATCGCGGTGGCTGGACGGTTGGTCATGCGGCGAGGTCCGGCGGATTGCCGCGCCGGGCAGGCGGGATCCAGCGATCGAGCGCGGCGGCGAGCGGCGCGGCGGCGGGTTCGCGCACTGCTTGTTCCAGCAGTCGCCAGGTTCGCGGCCCGTGCGCAAGGTAGCCCGGGCGTCCGTCGCGGCGGGCGAGGCGCACCCATTGGCCCGCCACGCGCAAGTACCGTTGCGCGGCGCAGGCGCCATAGGCGGCGCGGAACTCTGCCGGGTTCAGTTCCGGCCGCGCCGCCAGGTAGTGCGCGATGGCGTGTTCGGCGACTGATCGGGGTATGTCGCGGCGGGCGTCCTGCAGCAGCGAGGCGAGGTCATAGGCAGGGTGGCCGATCGCGGCACTCTGGAAGTCCAGCACGCCGACGCGACGGATGTCTGTGCGCCGCGGCAGCCAGATCAGGTTGCCGGCGAAGAAGTCGCGATGCACGAAGCAGGTCGGCCCGTTGGCAACCGGCAGAAGCATCGTCTCGAGCGCGGCGGCGAAATCCTGCCGTGCCGCATCCGCTGCCGGGCTGCCGAACATGGCGGGCCACCACCAGTCGAACAGAGTCGCCAGCGCCGTGCTTGCCATCGTGGCGGCGTCCCACCTGGGCAGGCCGGGCGGCGCCGGCGCACGCTGCATCGCCACCAGCACGTCGGCGGCGGCATCGAACAGGGACCAAGTCTCCCCCTCCCCTTGCGGGAGGGGGCTGGGGGGAGGGGGAGCAATTAGGGTCGAGAACAGATCGTCCCCCAGATCCTCCTCCAGCAGCAGGCCCTCGGCCGCGTCGGCAGCGAAGATCTCCGGCACCGACACGTCGATCCCGGCCAGATGCCGGGCGATGCGGAGGAACGGCCGGATATCCTCGGGCGGCGGCGCATCCATCAGCACGGCGGGGCGGGGGCCGCCGGTCAGGCGGAGATAGCGGCGGAAACTGGCGTCCTGCGCGAGCGATTCGGCCCGCGCCGCGCCATAGCCATGGCGGGCCAGAAACGCCGCGATCAATCTCTCGCGACTCATGCGATGCGGCCGAGCCGGTCCGGCCAGCCCGACAGCACCGCCCGGCGGCTGTCTGCGCCGGTCGGGTGCAGCGCCACGGTCAGCGCCTCGGCGGGACGCAGCGGTCCCAGCCGATCCGGCCATTCGACCAGTACGATGCCGTCGCGCGCCTCCTCCCAGCCAAGTTCCGTCAACCCGCCCGGCCCATCCAGCCGCCACAGATCGAAATGGTACACTACGCCGATCGGCGTGTCGTAGCTTTGCACCAGGGTGAAGGTCGGGCTCGGCACTTCCAGCGCGGGATCGCCTGTCGCCGAGCGCAGAAAAGCACGGGCGAACACCGTCTTGCCGGCGCCGAGCTGGCCGTCCAGCAGGATCGCATCGCCTGCCCGCGCCAGCGCGGCGACGGCGGCGGCGAGGGCTTCGGTGGCCGCAAGGTTCGGCAGCTCGATCAGGCGGGTCGCGGCGGCAGCGGACATGGGCCCAATCTGCCGCACGGGCGGAGTCGCGGACAACTCCGCACTCGGCTAAGACGTGCCGCACATGGCAAGCGACATCGAGACGGACGTTGCGATCATCGGCGCGGGCCCGGTCGGCCTGTTCGCGGTGTTCGAACTCGGGATGCTGAAGCTCTCCAGCGTGCTGATCGACGCGCTGGCCGAGGTGGGCGGCCAGTGCGCCGCGCTCTATCCGGAGAAGCCGATCTACGACATCCCCGCGCATCCCGCGATCGACGCGGGCGACCTTGTTGTGCAGCTCAAACGCCAGATCGCGCCGTTCCATGCGCCGCGCCTGCTCGGCCGGCTTGTGGTGGGTCTGTCCGGCGGACCCGGTGCGTTCGTGCTGACCACCGACCAGGACGATACGGTGCGCGCCAAGGCGGTGGTGGTGGCCGCCGGCGCCGGCGCGTTCGGCCCCAATCGTCCGCCGCTCGAGAGCCTGGCGCGGTATGAGGCGTCAGGTGCGGTGCAGTACTACATCCGCCGGCGCGAGGACCTGCGTGGCAAGCGCGTGGTGATCGCCGGCGGCGGCGATTCGGCGGTGGACTGGGCGCTGGCGCTGAAGGACATCGCGCGCGTCGCGGTGGTGCACCGGCGAGCGAAGTTCCGCGCCGCGCCGGAGAGTGCGGCGCAGCTCGATATCGCCGCGCGGAAGGGCGAGATCGAGTTGGTGATTCCCTATCAGCTCCACGCGTTGCACGGCACCGACGGCATGCTGACCGACGTCGAGGTGGCGACGCTGCAAGGCGAGACGCGACGTCTGCCGGCCGACGTGCTGCTGCCGTTCTTCGGCCTGTCGATGGATCTCGGCCCAATCGCCGCCTGGGGGCTCGATCGCGACCTGCACCACGTGAAGATCGACCCAGCCACCTGCCAGACATCGATGGCCGGCGTGTTCGCGATCGGCGATGTCGCGACCTATCCCGGCAAGCTGAAGCTGATCCTGCAGGGCTTCAGCGAGGCCGCGGTCGCGGCGCACGCGATCTTCGGCGTCGTGCACCCGGGCGAAGCCCTGCACTTCGAGTATTCGACGACGAAGGGTGTGCCGGCGGCGTAGTGGATCGGTCTCGACCAAAGAAAAGGTTCACCGCGGAGTTCGCCAGCGGAAACCGGCCAATCGACCCGTTCCGTCCGCGGCGACGCCGGGTGGCGGGCCGCATTGGCGGCCCCAGAGTGTCATTGCGAGCTGAAGGCGAGGCAATCTCCTGGAGAACGACGCCCATGGGGATTGCTTCGCTCCGCTCGACGGTCTGTCGCGGCTACAGGCCTATAGCCGGCTCACGCCAGCCCGCACGCGGTCGAGGAAGCGGCTCAGTTCGCGTGGTGTCGCGCGGTCCATGTTGTAGTGCACATACCAGTTCACCCGGCAGCCCCGCGCGCACAGCGCACGGACGGCGCGCGATACAAGTTTGCGGGTGGGGTCGCCGAGCGCGATGCGCACCATCCACCACGACGCGCCATAGGTCGTGACGACGGTGATGCGCCGGATGCGTTGCAATCGTTCGGTGAGCAGGCGCCCGTCCGGCGTCACGTCGAACGCCACGCCCGGCAGCCAGACGCGATCGAAATAGCCCTTCAGCATCGCCGGCATGCCGTACCACCATGCCGGATAAACCAGCACGATGGCTTCCGCAGCGGCGAGTTGATCGTCGTATTTCCGCACCGGGCGGATGTTGCGCGCGGTCTGGTAGTCGAGCCGCTCCTGCCGGCTCATCACCGGATCGAAGCCTTCGGCATACAGGTCGACGTCCGTCATCTCGTGCCCGCCGGCCGCCAGCGCCTGCACCACGGTCGCATGGGCGGCGGCGGCGAAGCTCTCCGCCACCGGATGGCAATAGATCACCAGGACACGCATGCTGCCAATTTGGGCGCGCCAAGCCAGGCAGCAATCAACGCTATGCCAGCCGGAAGCGCCCCGCGGAGACTTGGTCCTCGGCCAGCGCCGCCGGACCAGACTTGCCGAGGCGAAGCGGTGCCGGTTCAGCCGCGACGGCGGCGGATCAGGTCGAGACCTGCAAGCCGGAGGCCGAGTAACGAAAGGGTAGCCGGCTCGGGAGTCTCGAGGATCAGGTTCATGTCTCCGTCACCGACGCTGCCCACAAACGTGCCGGTGATCACATTGTCGCGCGCATACCCACCGCAGGTGTGCAAATTATCCCGACACAAGGATGGACCCTCTTGGCGAGCCAGCCGGGATACGGGCGTCGCCACCCGCTGCCGTGGTTGTGGTCGTCTTACAAGAATAGCCTGAAAGGCGACACCACCCCATCCTTGTCGCGAACGAGGAACTGCTTCCCGCTCTCGCTTTCTTCGATTAGCGCCTCATAGAGACGCAGAGCGTTCTTCACGACCTCCGCGTAAGAGGACGCTTCAGTCTTCACTTTGAGCGCATTCAGACGCTCCATTGAGCGGGGCGCGAAGTCGAGCTGAACTCGGTTCTTCTTTAGGGCCTTGACCCTCTCGCGGGGCTGGTCCTTCACCTCGCTATTCGTGGCGCCTGACGCAACGGTCAGTGCGGTCATCCTGTGTCATTCCTTTGCGGTCCAAAGTAGTGCGACACCACTGCACCGATAATCGGTCCAGCGATGGCCCAAACGGCAATGACCGCTGTGTAGTTACCAGTGATAAGGCCATAGCCACCTGTGACTGCGACCCCAGTTCCTGCGGCCCAAGCAATAAATCTCGCGAGAAATCCACGAGTTTTTGCTTCGACCTCCTCAATTTTGCCAAAATCAGTTCCGATCGCGGGCTGGAAGGGTTTCGTTCCCAGGCCTGATCGGGATTTCTTATCAGGTGTGACCCCCGTTGGCATTGGTTTGCTCTCCTGGTCGCCCCACTCGGCAGCGACAGTGTGCGTTCGAAAATATTAAAGTTCGTGACATGGCTGGCTTCCCCTATCTCTATCAATCTCTCACTCTGTGCGCGCGTAGGGATGCGTCCCCCTACGTGGCGACCGAGTTAGTAAGAAATTTCCGGTAGTATTACAAGTGGAATCGTGAGGTAATTATCCTCATTTTTCGACGCGCCACTCCCACACCTTCCGAATCGCGCGTGCGACGGCTGATCGCAAGTTGGGGCCAGGAGGGTAATGACGCCTGCCTCGCTCTGCACCGCAATCAACGCCGTCTCATGACGACAAGCCTGCGGCAGGCGCGCCACACGAAATCTGGGTGTGGCTCGGCGGTAGGGCAGTCAACGTTACGCCAGCCGGAAGCGTCCCGCGGAGACTTGATCCTGGGCGAGTGCCGCTCGCACCGCTGCCTCGCCCGCCGGTGTTGCCACCACCGCGACGACCGAGCGGAAGAAGGCCACCTCGCCGCGGGCGCGGGCCAGGAACAGCCGGCCGAGTGCGTCAGCCACGGGGCCGCGAGGCGTGCAGCAGGCACACCCCAACGGATGTCCGAACAGGCCGGGCGCCAGCGTGAACCGCCCTACGGCATGGCCAGCCGGCACCGCCACGTCCCCCTCGACCAGCAGCGCCTCATCGCTTCTGGCGGCGTCAGTGGCATCGAATCGCACCGGGACCCTGTCTTCCGTCGCCATCATAGTCTGGACATAAGGATATGTTTATGTCATTGACAAGCCCATGGAACGCCTGTTGGTCAGCCTGCGTGCCGCCGCCGAACCGACCCGCCTGCGCCTGCTCGCACTGGCCGGCCGGGGCGCTTTCTGCGTGTCCGAGTTCACCGAGATCCTCGGCCAGTCGCAACCGCGCCTCTCCCGTCACCTGAAGCTGCTCTGCGACTGCGGCCTGCTTGACCGCGTGCGTGAGGGCGCCAATGTCTGGTTTGGCCTGCCGCACGGCGAGCCAGGCGCGCTCGCCCGCGACCTCGTCGCCCGGCTGCCGGAGACCGATCCGATCCTGGAAGCCGACCGCCGCCAAGCCGCCCGCGTGCTGGCCGAACGTGCCCGCGTCGCTTCGGAGAGTTTTCGACGTCAGGGCGCCGACTGGGACGAGATGCGGGCGCTCGATCTGCCGGCCCAGGCGGTGGAGGCGGCGCTGCTGGCGCTGGTGCCGGAGACCGATGCCGGACGGCTGCTCGACATCGGCACCGGCACCGGTCGCGTGCTGGAACTGCTCGCCCCGCGTGTCAGCCAGGGGGTCGGCGTCGACGCCTCCAAGGCCATGCTGGCGCTGGCCCGTTCGCGCCTGGCCCGCGCCGGGCTCACCCATTGTTCCGTCCGGCTTGCGGACATGTACCGCCTGCCGTTGGCGGAAGCCTCGTTCGATATCGCGGTCCTGCAGATGGTGCTGCACTACGCCGAGGATCCGCCGGGCGCGCTCGCCGAAGTGGCCCGGGTGCTGCGACCGGGCGGCCGCCTGATCGTCATCGACCTCGCGCATCACGGCCGCCACGACCTGGTAACCAAGCTGGCGCATCGTTGGCCCGGCTTCACCGATGCGGCGATGCGTGCGCTGCTGGAAGACGCGGGCATGCAGCAGAACGAACCATTGTCGATCGACGTCGCCCCTCCACCCCCTCCCCAACCCTCCCCCGCTTCGCGGGAGAGGGAGTTCAGCGCCCCCTCTCCCGCGAAGTGGGGGAGGGTTGGGGAGGGGGGAGATGGCGCTGCTCTTGTTGTCCGCATCTGGCCCGCCACCCGCGCGGCCGATGCCCTGATCGCGCAGCCGCGCGAACTCGCCGTCTGAAGGAATTCCGATGTCCCGCCCCCACCTGCTCGATGCGCTGCGCGACACCGTCCTGCTGTGCGACGGCGGCATGGGCAGCCGCGTGCAGGCGCTGCCGCTGGACGTGGAGCGGGACTATCACGGCAAGGAGAACTGCACCGACGTGCTGAACCTGTCGCGTCCCGACCTGGTGCGCGACATCCATCGCGGCTACTTCGAGGCCGGCGCCGACATGGTGGAGACCAACACCTTCGGCGGCTCGCCGGTTACGCTGGCGGAATTCGACATCGCCGACCGCGCCTTCGAGATCAACAAGCGCGGCGGCGAACTCGCGCGCGAGGCAGCCGAGGGCTTTTCCGACGGGCGGCATCGCTGGGTGGTCGGCAGTATCGGGCCGGGCACCAAGCTGCCGAGCCTTGGCAACATCGCTTATGACCCGCTGGAGGCCGCGCTGACGGTGCAATGCCGCGGGCTGGTTGCGGGCGGCGTCGATGCGATCCTGATCGAGACCTGCCAGGACACGCTGCAGATCAAGGCCGCGGTGAACGGCGCGAAGATCGCCCGCGCCGAGGCCGGCAGCGACATTCCGATCTTCGTGCAGGTCACAGTGGAGACCACCGGCACGCTGCTGGTTGGCCCCGATATCGCCGCGGCCGCCGCGGTGGTGCACGCGCTCGACGTGCCGCTGATGGGCCTGAATTGCGCCACCGGCCCGCAGGAAATGGCCGAGCATGTGCGCTGGCTCGCGGCCAACTGGCCGGGACTGCTGTCGATTCAGCCGAACGCCGGGCTGCCGGAGCTGGTCGATGGACACACGCACTATCCGCTCGGCGCGGCCGAATTGGCCTCATGGCTGGAACGATTCGTCGAGGAAGACGGGGTGAACCTGATCGGCGGCTGCTGCGGCACCAATACCCAGCACATCGCCGCGCTGGACGCGATGCTGCGCAAGCGGGGCGGCTTCCGTCCGGCGCCCGTTCCGCGCAAGCCGGTGTGGATTCCGTCCGTGGCGAGCCTCTATCAGTCGGTGCCGCTGCGCCAGGAGAACGCGTTCTTCGCGATCGGCGAGCGGTGCAATGCCAACGGCTCGAGGAAGTGGCGTGAGGCGCAGGAGAAGCACGACTGGGACGGCTGCGTCGCCATGGGCCGGGAACAGTTGGGCGAGGGGTCGCACGCGCTGGATGTCTGCACGGCGTTCGTCGGGCGCGACGAGATGGGCGAGATGACCGAGGTGATCCGTCGTTTCACCAGCTCGGTGAACGCGCCGCTGGTGATCGATTCGACCGAGACGCCGGTGATCGTGGCGGCACTGAAGCTGCATGGCGGCAAGCCGATTATCAACTCGATCAACTTCGAGGATGGCGAACAGCACGCGTCGGACCGGCTGAAGCTGGCGAAGCAGTTCGGTGCGGCGGTGATCGCGCTGACCATCGACGAGACCGGCATGGCGAAGACGGCCGATGCCAAGCTGCAGGTCGCGCGCCGTCTGGTGGATTTCGCCTGCAACAAGTACGGCCTGCCGCAGTCGGATCTGCTGATCGATCCGCTGACCTTCACCGTCGCCACCGGCAACGAGGACGATCGCAAGCTGGCGATGTGGACGCTGGAGGGCATCGCCGCGATCCGCGCCGAATTTCCCGACATCCAAATCATTCTCGGCTTGTCGAATGTCAGCTTCGGGTTGAACCCTGCCGCGCGCGCGGTGCTGAACAGCGTGTTCCTCGATCATGCGGTGCGCGCCGGCATGACCGGTGCCATCGTGCATGTATCCAAGATCCGACCGCTGCACCTGATCGCGCCGGAAGAGGTGAAGGTCGCCGAAGATCTGATCTTCGACCGCCGTTCGGATGGTTACGATCCGCTGCAGCGCCTGCTGGAGCTGTTCGCCGACCGCAAACTAGCCGATGCGACGGTGAAGCGGCGCGCCGAGACGGTGGAAGGTCGGCTGAAGGACCGCATCGTCGATGGCGATCGCAAGGGTCTCACCGCCGACCTCGACGAAGCACTGCAGAAGCTGCCGCCGCTCGACATCATCAACAATGTGCTGCTCGGTGGCATGAAGGTGGTCGGCGACCTGTTCGGTGCCGGCAAGATGCAGTTGCCTTTCGTGCTGCAGAGCGCCGAGACGATGAAGGCCGCGGTGGCGTATCTTGAGGCGTTCATGGAGCGCGTCGAGGGCCAGGAGAAAGGCACTATCGTCCTCGCCACGGTGAAGGGCGACGTGCATGACATCGGCAAGAACCTGGTCGACATCATCCTGACCAACAACGGCTACCGGGTGGTCAATCTCGGCATCAAGGTGCCGCTCGCCGACATGCTGACCGCGGCGAAGGAGCACCGCGCGCACGCCATCGGCATGTCCGGCCTGCTGGTGAAATCGACCGTGGTGATGCGCGAGAACCTGGAAGAGATGTCGCGCCAAGGCCTGGAAATTCCGGTGCTGCTGGGTGGCGCGGCGCTGACCCGCGGCTACGTCGAGGATGACTGCGTCCGGGCCTATGCGTGTGGCCGCGTCGCCTATGGTCGCGATGCGTTCGACGGATTGCATCTGATGGACAAGGTCGTCGGCAATGCGTTCGACGATTATCTGGCCGCCGTGCAATCGAAGCGCGCCGGCAAGACGCGCAATCCGTCGCGCACGCTGGGCCAGGCCGATGCACGCGCATTTCGCCCAGTGGATGTCGCCGTGGTGCAGGCGCGCCGCCGGCGGCTGACGCGCGATGTGCCGGTATCGGCGCCGCCGTTCTGGGGTTCGCGCCTCATCGAGGCAGCGCCCAAGGCGATCGTGCCGTTCGTCAACGAGCGCAGCCTGTATCAGTTCCAGTGGGGCTTCCGGAAGCAGGGCCGTTCGCTGGACGATTTCCTCGGCTGGGCGAAGCAGGAGCTGCGTCCGGTGATGCGGCGCATGCTGGCGCTGTGCGAGGCGGAGGACATCCTGAAGCCGCAGGCCGCCTACGGCTATTGGCTGGCCGCCGGCCAGGGCAATGACCTGATCATCTTCGACCAGGACGGCATTTCCGAAGTTGCCCGCTTCACCCTGCCGCGCCAGCCGAAGGAGGACGGCGAATGCATCGCCGACTTCTTCCGCGACGTGGACGACGCCGAACGCGACGTGATCGCGCTGCAGATCGTGACCATGGGACAGAAGGCGTCCGAGGTTGCCCGTTCCTGGTTCGAGGACAACCGCTACCAGGACTATCTCTATCTGCACGGTCTGTCGGTGGAGATGGCGGAGGCGATGGCCGAATACGTGCACAAGCGCATCCGCGCCGAACTCGGCTTCGCCGCCGAGGATGACCGCGACATGGAGAAGATGCTGTCGCAGGCCTATCGCGGCTCGCGCTATTCCTTCGGTTATCCGGCGTGCCCGAAGCTGGAAGATCAGGTTCCGATCCTGTCTCTGCTCGGTGCCGAGCGGATCGGTGTGTCACTGTCCGACGAGTTCCAGCTTCATCCCGAGCAATCGACCAGCGCGGTCGTCGTGCTCAACCCGCACGCGAAGTACTTTTCGGTATAGCGACGCGAATTGGGGGCGGCACCCTGCTTTCACCGTCATGGCCGGGCGTGTGCCGGCCCTCCGGACCAGCACCGGTGCCACGACGGATGGCCGGGACACGCCCGGCCATGACGGGAAGAAAGTGCCTGCGGGATCCAAGCGCGTCCTTATGTCAGCGCCTATGGGGTCGAGTCCGGTCCCTGCTGCGCTCCTCGCAATGACACCCCTGGGTCCAAAGAAGTGCCTTGCGCAGGACGCAATTGCCCTACATCACCGCCAGGATCCGACGGCAGGAGGCTGACTGGCGATGAACGGCAGACGACGGGCGACCAATCCGGCAGGCTGGCTGGCGATGGCGGCGACGGCGCTGCTGTTGCAAGCCTGCGCCGAGAAGCCGCCGCCCGGTCCGGCGCCTCGGCTGTTCGCCGCCGACCAGGCGGGTGGGGCGAAGACCTGCGTGGTGCCCAAGGTCACACCAGTGGCGGGGCAGGAGACACAGGTCGCGGTCAAGGTCGGCAATGACGGCGGCTGGTGCGGCATCACTATCAGCAATGGCGGCAAGCCCTTCTCCGCCGGTCTGCTCGCGACCACTCCCATGCACGGCAAGGTGCTGATCCACACGGTCGGCAACAACACCCGCATCGACTACACGCCCGAGCGGGGCTTCGCCGGTGCCGACGCGTTCAACGTCAAGCTGATCCCAGGCGATGCGACGATCCGGGCTTCGGTCTCGGTGGGCCCGCCCTGACCGTCGCGATCAGCGATGCTTCACCGGCGCCGGCGCGGTCTTGCGCGCCACGGCGGGTGCCTGGGCGACCTCGGTGCACATCTCCATCGCGGCCGGTACCAGGTCCTTGCCGGCGGCATAGCTCGCCAGTTCGCCCGAACTGCGAAGTGCCATCACCTCGGGGAAGATCATGCCGTTGCGCTCGCAGAAGTCGGTGCCGAGATGCATCCCGGCGCTCGACTCCGCATTCGCCAATTCGGTGGTGAACCGGTCATGCTCCTGCTGCGCGCGCCGGGCGTACTTGTGTTTGAATATGTCGCCGATCGCCTTCTCATTGCCGAGCAGGTCCGGCTGGTATTTCCGGATGAAGGCGTTGTAGCTGTCGTCCTGGTGGCAGCCGGTCGCCAGCACCATCAGTTCGCTGCGCAGCGCCGCCACCTCGACGGCCGACCGCTCTTCCGGTGCCAGACACCGAAGCTGGGCCTGCGCCTGCTGGACGGTCAGTGCGCCGACGATGGCCAGGCTGGACAAGAGACGATGCATGGCGATTCTCCCTGGTCGGCTGGGGACATACGGCAGTGCACGGGGCGTCGGCAATAGGCGCGGGAGGCGCGCGGCAGGTTGAATGGGGAGCGAGCAGCACATGAGCATGACGCCTGATCTGACCAATCGCGTCGCCCTGGTGACCGGCGCGTCGCGCGGCATCGGCCGAGCGGTCGCACTCGCCCTGGCGGCGGCTGGTGCCGATGTCGCGGTGAATTATCGCGAGCGCGAACAGGAGGCGAGCGAGGTGGTGGCTGCCGTTCGTGCTGCCGGCCGCCGTGCCGTCGCGGTCGCTGCGGACGTATCCGACAGTGGCGCGGTGACGGCCATGATGCGCACGATCGAAGCGCAACTCGGCGCGGTGGACGTGCTGGTGAACAATGCCGGCGTGGCGATCATCCGCGGCGTGGACGAGCTGACCGAGGCGGAGTTCGACCTGACTCTGGCGGTGAATCTGAAATCGGCATTCCTGTGCACGCAGGCGGTGCTGCCCGGAATGCGCGCGCGCCGCTGGGGACGCATCGTCAACATCTCATCGGGCGCCGCACGCGGTGCCGGCGGCATCGGTGTGCACTATAACGCCTCCAAGGCCGGAATGGAGGGCCTCACCCGAGGCTACGCCGCACGGCTGGTGAAGGATGGCATTACCGTGAATGCTGTCGCGCCGTCGTTGATCGACACCGACATGTTGAATGCACGTCGCGACCAATATGTTGCGCGGATTCCGCTCGGCCGGATGGGCACCCCCGATGAGGTGGCGCAGGCGGTGCTGATGGTGCTCGGCAACGAGTACATGACGGGGCAGACCGTCCAGCTCAACGGCGGGACGCATTTCATCTGATTATGATGCCGACCGGCCTTTACAGATGCACCGCCACGATGGCAAACTTTGCCAACTAGGCTGCATGGGAATATCATGCCAACTCGCAATATCAGCCTGACAGATCGACTCGACCATTTCGTTGAGACCAGCGTATCGGCTGGCCGCTATCAAAATGCGAGCGAGGTTGTGCGCGAGGGGCTGCGCCTGCTGGAGCAGCGGGACCAGGAGGACGCGCTGAAGTTGAAGCACTTGCGCCAAGCCATACGGCAGGGCGAGGATGCTTTGGCTCGCGGTGAATATCGAGATCTCGACGTGGACGAGCTGCCTGAGTTCCTTGCCGGCCTCGGGGACACCGGGAAGGCTCGCTCCGGGCCCTAGGCCATGGCGCGCCTCCGGCTGACCGCACGGGGCGAGCGCGATATCGCCGAATTGCTCGGCTGGAGCCAACAGAGTTTCGGGCCGGCTGCCCGCCGGCGCTACGAAGCTCTGATCGCCGCGGCACTGCGCGACATTGCCCAGGACTGGCGGCGGGTCGGGTCAGTGCAACGCGGCGAGCTCGGTGCCGGCCGGCTTGTCTACCACCTGCGGCATAGCCGGGAGCGAGCGAGGATAGAAGACGGGGTCGTCCAGGCGCCGCGGCACTTCGTGGTGTATCGCCAGTTCTCGCGCGAAATCGTGGTAGTTCTCCGCGTGCTGCACGAGGCGATGGATTTGCGCCGACGACTGGACGCGCCGCGGGAATGACGTCCAGGATACCCACCCTCGCCGTTGACAGGTAACAGAGCATGCGCATCGAGATCATCTGCACGGGAGACGAAGTGCTCACCGGCAAGATCGTCAATACCAACTTCAGCTACATGAGCCAGAAGCTCGAAGATGTCGGGCTCTCGGTGCACTGGGGCACCACCGTCGGCGACGACAGGGACAGCCTGCTGCAGGCGTTCCGGCTCGCGTCACAAAGGGCCGACGCGGTCATCGTCAATGGCGGCCTCGGCCCAACCGTCGATGACCTGTCGCAGGAGGTCGCCGCGCAGGCCGCCGGGGTGGACCTCGTGCTGAACGAAGAGTGGCTGGCGAAGATGGAGGACTTCTTCACCAAGCGCAGCCGCATCATGCCGCCGAACAACCGCAAGCAGGCGATGCTGCCTGCCACGGCGGAGTTCATCGACAACCCGATCGGCACCGCGTGCGGCTTCGCGCTCGACATCGGCAAGGCGCGGTTCTTCTTCACCCCGGGCGTGCCGCGCGAGCTTCGCCGCATGCTGGAGCAGCAGGTCATCCCCCGCCTGCTCGCGCGCAGTGGCGCACCCACGACGATCCATCTCAAGCGGTTCCATTCCTACGGCCTCGGCGAATCGCATGTCGATGCGCTGCTTGCCGGCGTCGAGGAATTGGTGCCCGACGGCAGCATGAAGCTCGGCTTCCGCGCGCATTATCCGCAGCTCGAAACCAAGCTCGTCGTGCGCGGCGCCGACATGGACGAAGTGCAGCGCAAGCTGCTGCCGGTGCAGACCGAAGTGCGCAAGCGTCTGGGCAACTTCATCATGGCGGAAGACGACCAGACGCTGGAGGGCGTCGTGCTGGCGGCGCTCACCGAGCGGCAGGCCTCGCTCGCCCTGGTGGAGACATTCACCAGCGGCCAGATCGCCGCACGCATCGGCCACCTGCCCGGCGCGGAGCATGTGTTCCGCCGTGGCGTCGTGGTCCGCGACCGCGCCGAACTGCACCAGGCGCTTGACCTGCGCGGGATGGCATTGGCCGGCGAACTGACGCAGGAGACGACGGAGGCCGTGGCGCGCGCCGCGCTCGCCCATGCGAGGGCGACGCACGCCCTCGTGGTACTGATCGACCTTGACGAGGGCGCCGATCGGATCGATCTCGGCGGCACCATCTGGATCGCGATTGCGACCGAGGAGGAGGTCGCCTTCCGGCGCTCACGCATTCTCGGGGGCCGGGAATGGGTAAGGCTTGGCGCCGTCGAGCTGGGCCTCGATTGCCTTCGCCGCTATCTCCAGGGCCTGCCGGTGGTCGAGCGGATCGACTTCGAGAAGACCTGATTGCTTGCGTCACCGCATCCCGATGGTTTATCCGTTGGCGGAACCGTTCCTGTTACGGCACGGAGGCCCAATAAGAAGCAAGAAAATTGACAGATATTAAAAACAGGGAGGCCGCGATGTCTGACAGCAGGACAGGACCCGCGCCGGCCGGCCGCTGGTGGCAGCTCGTACTCGGCATCGGCTGCATGGTGATGATCGCCAACCTGCAATACGGTTGGACTCTGTTCGTCACGCCGATCGACCAGAAATATCATTGGGGCCGCGCGGCTATACAGGTGGCATTCAGCATCTTCGTGCTGACCGAGACCTGGCTGGTGCCGATCGAAGGCTGGTTCGTCGATCGCTTCGGACCGAAGATCGTCGTCCTGATCGGCGGAATTCTCGTCGGCATCGCGTGGACCATGAACTCGATGGCCGACACATTGGTACTGCTGTACGCCGCCGCGGCGATCGGCGGCATCGGCGCGGGCGCGGTCTACGGCACGTGCATCGGCAACGCGCTGAAGTGGTTCCCCGACCGGCGCGGACTCGCCGCGGGCCTGACCGCGGCCGGCTTCGGTGCCGGCTCGGCGCTCACCATCGTCCCCATCCAGAACATGATCGCCTCGAGCGGCTACGAGGCGACATTCCTGTGGTTCGGCGTCGGCCAGGGACTGATCGTGTTCGTGCTGTCCTTCATGCTGCGTGCTCCGCGCACGGGTGAAGTGCCTGCCTCCACCCGCGTGGTGCAGTCGGCGCGCAACTACACGCCGCTTGAGATGGTGGCGTCGCCGATCTTCTGGGTGATGTATGTGATGTTCGTGCTGGTCGGTGCCGGCGGCCTGATGGCAACCGCACAACTGGCGCCGATGGCCAATGATTTCGGCGTGGCCAAGGTGCCGGTGAGCCTGGTCGGCATCACCCTTCCGGCACTCACCTTCGCCCTGTCGATCGATCGTATCCTGAATGGCATGACGCGGCCGTTCTTCGGCTGGGTATCCGACAATATCGGCCGTGAGAACACGATGTTCATCGCATTCGGGTTCGAGGCGATCGGCATCTGGGCCTTGAGCTGGTTCGGCCAGAGCCCGGTGATGTTCGTCATCCTGAGCGGCCTCGTGTTTTTCGCCTGGGGCGAGATCTACAGCCTGTTCCCCTCGACCTGCACCGATGTCTACGGCACGAAATACGCCACCACCAATGCCGGCCTGCTGTACACCGCCAAGGGCACGGCCTCGCTGCTGGTGCCGTTCGGCAACGTGTTGATGACGGCAACCGGAAGCTGGCAAGCGGTGTTCCTCATCGGCGCGGCCATGAATGCAATCGCGGCCATCATGGCGCTGGCGGTGCTGAAGCCGCTGCGGGCCGCGCACAATGCGTCCTCCGCAGCCGAGCGGGCAGCCCGGGCCTAGCGCCAGAGCACTGCCGTCTGCTACCTCGGTCCGGTCGACAGAGGCCGCGGACGGGGCAGGCATTGAGTCGCGGAGAGCGCATCGCAGCCGGCAGCATCGCGATCGGCTGCCTGGTACTGGCCATGAAGGGCGTTGCCTGGTGGATCACCGGCAGCGCGGCGCTCTATTCCGATGCGCTGGAAAGCACAGTGAACGTCGCCGCCGGTGTCATCGCCCTCCTAGCGCTTCGCTTCGCCGCCATTCCCGCCGATGCGAATCATCCCTACGGGCACGACAAGGCAGAATTCTTCGCCGCGGTGATTGAAGGCGTCCTGATCGTCATTGCCGCGCTGTCGATCTTCCGCCACGCCTGGGAAACTTGGCAGGACCCGCATCCGCTCGCCGTGCCGGGGCAGGGTCTCGCGCTGAACGCGATCGCCACGGTGCTGAACGGGCTGTGGTCCGCGCTGCTGATCCGCACGGGAAAGCGTCTGCGCTCGCCGGCCTTGACCGCCGACGGGTGGCATCTGTTCGCCGATGTCGTCACCTCGGTTGGCGTTGCGATCGGTGTCGGTCTGGTCGTGCTGACAGGCTACCTGGTGCTCGATCCCATCCTTGCCGCGGCCACCGGCGTCTATGTGCTGTGGTCCGGCATGGCGATGATCTATGCCTCGGTCGGCGGTCTGATGGATGCCGCTCCGGAGCCCGCCGTGGTGAACCGCATCCGCGAGCTGGTGGGCGAAAACGCCGCCGGCGCCATCGAGGCGCATGACCTGCGCATGCGCCATGCCGGCAGGCTGACCTTCGTGGAGTTCCACCTGGTCGTTCCCGGCACGATGACGGTTGCCGAGTCGCATGCGATCTGCGACCGCCTCGAGGAGGCGCTGCGGGCGGAGATGCAGCACCTGATGATCACCATCCATGTCGAGCCGGAAGCCAAGGCGAAGCAGCACGGGGTGCCGGTGCTTTGAAGGAAGCAAGTAAGGAATATTCACCGCAGAATTCACCAGCAGCCGACGGCTGCACCCCCCTGTACCGTCATGGCCATCCGTACCAGCACCGGTGCCGCGACGGATGGCCGGGACAAGCCCGGCCATGACGGGTCGGGGGCGATCACGCAACATTCTCTTCCTCTGCGTTCTCTGCGTCTCTGCGGTGAATTATCCTTGCTTACCTGCGCGTGCGGCGGACCACGTCGTCTCGCTCAACCTGTGCACCGACCAGTTGCTGGTCCTCCTCGCGCCTGAGAAGGTGGCGGCGCTGTCGCCGCTGGCGCGCGACCCTGCCCTGTCCTTCGTGGCGCAGGAGGCGGCGCACCTGCCGATCGTGCGTGCCTCGGCCGAGGCGGTGCTGCGCCTGCATCCCGATCTGATCCTCGCCGCGCCATTTGGTGCGCAGACCACGCTCGCCTTGCTGGAGCAGGAGGGAGCGCCGGTGCTGCGCATCGACCTGCGGCAGGATTTCGACGGCATCCGCAAGCAGACGCGCGCGCTGGCGAATGCGCTCGGCGTGCCGCGGCGGGGGGAGGCGCTGCTCGCTGCGATGGATGCCAGCCTCGACGATCTGCCGCATCCGTCCCATCCGCTTCATGCCCTGGTCTGGGAGCCGCGCGGCCTGACCGCGGGGCCAGGCACGCTGATGGACGCGGTGCTGCGATCGGCCGGCCTGATCAACGCGTCCGATGGGCGCCGCGTGGGGCTGGAGGCGCTGCTGCGGCAACCGCCTGATCTTCTTGTCGTGCCGGCGGCGGCGGAGTTCCCCTCGCTCGCAACCGCGCTGTTGGAGCATCCTGCGCTCGCCGGCCTCCGCCGCCGCGCGATTCCGCCAGCACTCACCATCTGTGCCGGCCCCTTCACCGCCCAGGCGGCGGTGCTTCTGGCGCGATGATCCGCCTGCTGGCTCTGCTTCTCGCCCTACTCGCCGCGGTCTCCCTGTTCATCGGCGATGGCACGCTCGCCATGCCGGACGGGCTGATCCTCTGGCAGGTGCGCCTGCCCCGTACTTTGCTGGGGATGCTGGTGGGCGGCGGTCTCGGTTTGTCGGGAGCCGTGCTGCAAGGCGCGCTGCGCAACCCGCTGGCCGACCCGGGACTGCTCGGGATCACCGGGACCGCGGGGCTCGGGGCGGTGATCGCCTTCTATTGGGGGGTCTCGCAGCACTTCGCACCGGCGCTCCCGGCCGCTGGCCTGTTGGGTGCCGGGATCGGCGCCGCTTTCCTGCTGGGCTTCGCCGGCCGCGCGCCCTCGGGTCCGTCGCTGATCCTCGCGGGTGTCGCCGTGTCGGCAATCGCCGCTGCATTGCTCGCGCTGGCCCTTACCCTTGCGCCCAACCCGTTCGCCCTGGCCGAGATCACCTTCTGGCTGATGGGCGGGCTGGCCGACCGCCCGCTCTGGCAGGTCGCCCTGGCGGCAGCGCCGATCCTCCTCGGCTGTGCGATCCTGCTGCGGCTTGGGACGGGCATTGATGCGCTCAGCCTGGGCGAGGACACCGCGCTCAGCCTTGGCGTTCCCGTCACGCGGACCTTGCGGCTGGCCGCGGCGGGAACCGCGCTAGCGGTGGGCGCGGCTGCGGCGGTCGCCGGGTCGATCGGCTTCGTCGGCCTGGTGGTGCCGCATCTGCTGCGTCCCTGGTTCGGCGAGCGCCCCGGTGCCCTGCTGCCGGCGGCGCCGCTGGCAGGTGCGGCGCTGCTGCTCGTGGCCGACATGCTCGTGCGGCTGGCACCGCTGGCATTGCCACTGTCGGCTGCGCCGCCGATCGGCGTGTTGACGGCGCTGCTCGGCGCGCCGTTCCTGGTGGCCATCGCGCGCAAGGCGGCACCGTGATCGGCCTCGTGCACCAGTCCGTATCGCTCGGCGGCCGCACGGTGCTGCACGACGTGAGCTTCGCCGCCGGAGCCGGGGAGCTGGTCGCGCTGTGCGGTCCCAATGGCGCCGGCAAGTCGACCCTGCTGCGCGCACTCGCCGGCCTGTTGCCGGGCACGGCGCCGCGGGACCCGCGCCGCGTCGCCTGGCTGCCGCAGGGCGCACGCTGCGCCTGGGGGCTGACGGTGGAGCAGGTGGCGGCGCTCGGCCGGATCCCGCATCGCGATCGGACGGCTGGGCCGGTAACCAAAGCTTTGGAGCTCTGCGGTATCGTGGGATTGCGCGCGGCGCGGGTGGACCGCATCTCCGGCGGTGAGGCGCGCCGTGCCATGCTTGCCCGCGCCTTTGCCACGGAGCCTGACGTGTTCCTGCTGGACGAACCGACCGCCGATCTGGACCCCGCCGCGTCGCACGCAATCATGCGTCTGCTGCGCGCGACGGCCGATGCCGGCCGCACGGTCGTTGTCGTGCTGCATGCGCTGGATCTGGCGCTACGCTATGCGCATCGGGTGGTTGTGCTGGCGGGCGGGAGGGTGACCGCCGACCTGCCTGCCGGCGAGGCGCTGCCTGCCGCCGCCGCGGCGTTTGGCCTGAAGTTCGGGCCCGATCCGGAGCCGCGGCTGCTGCCGCCCGGCTGATGCGCCGCTTCGCCTGCATCTCGCTCGGCCTGCACGTCGCACTGCTCGTCGGCCTGCTGGCGTGGTTCCGCCATGGCGGGCCAGTGGTGGATGCGCCGGACCGGCAAGCCGCGGTCGAGCTGGTCATGCTGGAGAACCAGGGCGCGGGCCCGACGACCGCGCCGCCCGAGCCTGCTCCCGACCTAGCCGCATCGACACCTCTGGAACCGCCTGAGCCACCGCCTGCACCGCCCCCGCCGCAGCCGTCTGACACGGCCGAGGCGGAGGAGGCATTGCCGCTGCCACCGCCTCCGCCGCCGGCAGCGCCATCGCCGCAGCCTGTCCAGCCGAGCGCGCAGAAGCCACGTCCCACCGCGCCGCCGGTGCGGCACGCCATGCAGGCACCGGAGATCAACCTGGGCGGCACCGACAGCGAGACCAACGTCATCGTCACCGGCGCCAATGTGATTCCGGCCAGCGTCGATGCCGGGTTCCGCAACAAGGAGCCGGTCTACCCGCCTGAGGCGGTGCGCCGCGCCGAACAGGGCGCGGTGATCCTGCTGATCCATGTCTCGCCGGAGGGGCTGGCCAGCGGCGTGGATGTGCTGAAGAGTTCCGGCTACGTGGTGCTCGACCGGGCGGCGCGCGACGCGGTGACAAACTGGCGCTTCCTGCCGGCGGTGAAGGACGGCGAACCCATCCCGTTCGACATGACGCTGCGTGTGAGTTTCCAACTGGAGTGACGGCGCGATGGTCCGCATCGACAGGGTGGTGACACGCGGGGGCGACGCCGGGGAGACCTCGCTCGGCGACGGCTCCCGGCTGCGCAAGGATGCGCCGCGCATCGAGGCGATCGGGGCGGTGGACGAAACCAACGCCGCGATCGGTGTGCTGCGTCTGGCGACGCGCGCGGCGCCGGACGTGGATGGGATGCTTGCGCGGATCCAGAACGACCTGTTCGATGTCGGCGCCGACCTGTCGGTGCCGGGCGAGGGCGGCGACCGGCTGCGCCTGACCGATCTGCCGGTTGTGCGGCTGGAGGCCGAGGTCGAGGCGATGAACGCCGCGCTGCCGACGCTGACCAGTTTCATCATGCCGGGGGGCACGGCAGGGGCGGCGCATGCTCATCTGGCGCGCACCGTCGCGCGGCGGGCGGAGCGCGCTGTGGTGCGGCTGGCGACGGAGGAGGCGGTGACGCCGGCGCTGGTGCGCTACCTGAACCGGCTGTCGGACCACCTGTTCGTGCTGGCCCGGGTGCTGAACGCCAACGGGGCGGATGATGTGCTGTGGGTGCCGGGCGGCAACCTGGGTCGGTAGTGGATAGAACCAGACGCTTGGTAGCCGTTTGATGGACGACCGCTCTCGACCCCTGGCAGCCGTTGGATGCGTGCAGAAATCAAGCAGACCGTGCGAAAACTCGGCCTGAGTGGATTCCGGTGCGGGCGCTCGCGCGATAGAATCCGGCTTCAGAGGACGCCAGCGCGCGTTGTGGAACAGATGCGATCGTGCAGGTCATACGGGGCGAGTCAGGGACCGCAACGGAGTTGAACAGATACGAAAATTGGGCTGAACTCTTGAATCGAAAGGCTTCCGGAAATTCCGCGAGTTTGGGCTTAGAACCCCCGGGTGCGCATGCGGCTGGTCGAGAGGCGCGCGTACGCGTGACACCACACTGGGCGAGGAGAAACTGCCATGCCGTTCTACGAAAAAGGCGTCGTCCGCATTCACTACGAAGAGGCCGGCTCCGGCTTCCCTTTGTTGCTCATCCCCGGCGGGGGTTTGAACTCGAATATCTCCTCCCTCACCGGATTCGCGGCATTCAACGCGATGGAGGAGTTCAAGGACGAGTACCGCTGCATCACGATGGACCTGCGCAACGCCAACGGGGGAGAATCCTCCGGCCCGCTCGAGATCGACCGGCCCTGGGACGCATACGCCGATGACCAGCTCGGTTTGATGGATCACCTGGGCATCAAGGAGTTCCTGGTGATGGGCTTCTGCATCGGCGGCCCCTTCATCTGGAACC
>JBGPND010000043.1:0-30683 GCA_041487355.1 Acetobacteraceae bacterium
CAACCGGCGCGTGTTCTATGACTACGGCAATCGCGGCCACAAGCGCGCGCTGCAGTTCTTCAACGACGCGCCGCACAGCAACGCGCCGATCACCCTGGCGCACGCCGGCAACGGCTTCTTCATGCGCCGCGGCTATGCGGTCGCATGGCTCGCCTGGGAGGGCGACATGCTGCCCGGCGACGGGCGCATGGTGCTCGACGTGCCGGTGGCCAGCGACAACGGCAAGCCGATCACCGGGCGCGTGCGCGTGGAGTACCTCGCCGACGTGCCCGGGATCACCTGCTTCCCGCTGAGCGGCAGGATCGCGGCGCACAGCTATTCCGCGGCCTCGCTCGACACGCGCGACGCAATGCTGACGCGGCGGCGCTATCCGTACGATCCGCCACAGGTCATCCCCGGCGATCAGTGGCAGTTCGCCTGCGCCGAATTCGGTGCCGGCGGTGAGACGCAGTCGGTCGAGCGGGCCGTGGTGCCATCGGCGCGGCACATCCATCTACCGGCCGGCTTCCAGCCTGACTGGATCTATGAGCTTGTCTATACGGCGAAGGATCCGCTGGTGCACGGCCTCGGCCATGTCGCGGTGCGCGACTTCATCAGCTTCCTGAAATACGCGGACGCCGACGACGCGGGGCAGGCGAACCCGTTGCGAGGTGTGCAGAAGGCCTATGCCTGGGGCCGTTCGCAGACCGGGCGCTGCCTGCGCGACTTCGTCTATCGCGGCTTCAATGCC
Source organism: Acetobacteraceae bacterium (assembly GCA_041487355.1). Classification (GTDB taxonomy): domain Bacteria; phylum Pseudomonadota; class Alphaproteobacteria; order Acetobacterales; family Acetobacteraceae; genus JAMXLO01. The sequence continues at coordinate 731 of JBGPND010000043.1, forward strand.
GACGCGCGGGGACGGCGCGTGTTCGATGGCGTTCTGCCGCATGTCGCCGGCGCCGGGCGCAAATGGCTGAACCACCGCTTCGCCAGTCCGATCGTTTCCGGCGGGCAGCAATACGAGGACCATTTCAACATCGCCGACAGCTTCCCGTTCTCCTATGCGTGGTCGACCGACCACCTGACCGGGAAGCAGGACGCGATCCTCAAGCGTCCCGACACCGACCCGCTGGTGATCCACACCCAGACCGCGACGGAGTACTGGGTGCGCCGCGGCTCGCTGGCGCATACCGACACGCAGGGCAACGACCTGAAGCAACCGGACACCGTGCGTGTCCATTGCTGGGCCAGCTCGCAGCACTTCGCCGATCCGCAGCCGCGAGCTCCCTCACGCGGCATCGGACAGAATTTCTCCAACATCGTGTCCACCTCGATGTTCTTCCGCGCCAACCTCGATGCGATGGATCGCTGGGCGACGGGTGGCACACCGCCGCCGCCGAGCCGCATCCCCACGCGCGCCGACGGAACGCTGGTGAGCATCGAGGAGTGGCGCCGGCAGTTCCCCGCCATTCCGAGCATCGCCATCCCGCGTTCGCCGAATGCGCTGCCCCTGCTCGATTTCGGACCCGATGTGGAGCGCGGCATCCTGAAGGAGCCGCCGGACGTGGTTCCCGGCAAGCAATACACAGTCCTGGTCCCCTCGGTGGACCGCGACGGCAACGACGTGCCCGGCGTGCGCGCGCCGATGGTGACCGCGCCGCTCGGCACATACACTGGCTGGAACCTGCGTGCGCGCGGCCACGGCCATGGCGCGCAGTTGCGCTTCGAGGGCAGCTATATCCCGTTCCCGGAATCGCCGCAGGAGCGCGAGGCAACCGGCGATCCGCGCCTCTCCATCCTGGAGCGTTATCCCGCCCAGGCGACCTATGTCGCGGCGATCACCGCGGCGGCACGCGAACTTGTGGCGCAGGGGCTGATGCTGGAGGAAGATGTGGAGCGCTGCGCTGCCGCCGCGGCGAACTGGGGAAGGCCGCGGCATGACGTGTCGCTGGATTGAGGCCGCCACCTGTCATTGCGAGGAGCAAAGCGACGAAGCAATCTCGGTCAAGGTACGCACCAGATTGCTTCGCTCCGCTCGCAATGACAGGCGTTTGAGGTCTTGCAATGACGCCCATTTGAGGAAACGCCGATGCCCGATCCCGCATACCTGTCCGGTCCCGGTCGTCCGCGCCGCCCCAACGTGATGGCGCGGCAGCATGTCGTGGTCGCCGGCCATTACTACGCCTCGCTCGCCGGACTGCAGATCCTCGAGGCGGGCGGCAATGCGATCGACGCCGGCGTGGCCACCGGGCTCGCGATCGACGTGCTGGAGAGCCAGTTCGTCGGCTTCGGCGGTGTCGCGCCGGTGATGATCCACCTCGCCGAACGCGACGAGACGCACGTGATCAGCGGCGTCGGCGTCTGGCCGAAGACAGCCCGTATCGAGTACTTCCAGCAGAAGTGCGGCGGCCGGATTCCCGATGGACTGCTGCAGACCGTGGTTCCCGCCGCGCCCGCTGCGTGGATCACCGCGCTCGAGCGCTTCGGCACCATGTCATTCGGCGATGTCGCTGCAGCGGCGATCCGCTTTGCGCGCGGCGGGTTCCCCACCTATCCGTTCTTCGCCGAAATCCTGGCGGCCCGGCAGGCCGAGATCCGCCAATGGCCGACCACCGCCGCGATCTTTCTGCCGAACGGGCGCGCGCCCGAGGTGGGCGAGATCTTCGTGCAGGCCGATCTCGCCCGCACGCTGCAATACATGGCGGATCAGGAGAAGGCGTACGCGCGGGGCGACCGGCTTGCCGGGCTGCACGCGGCGCGCAATGCGTTCTACCGCGGCGACATCGCCAGCGCGATCGTGCGGCATCAGAAGGAACATGGCGGCTGGCTGCTGGCGGAGGACCTGGCAGAATTCCGCAGCCGGGTCGAACAGCCGTGCCGCATCCGTTTTGCCGACTTCGATGTCTATGGCTGCGGCCCGTGGTCGCAGGGGCCGATGGTGCTGGAGGCGCTGAACATCCTCGCAGGTTTCGACCTGAAGGGCATGCGGCACAATTCGGCCGCCTACGTCCACGCGGTGACCGAGGCGCTGAAACTCGCCGCGGCGGATCGTGAGGTGTACTTCGGCGATCCGGATTTCGTCGATGTGCCTCTGAATGTCTTGCTGTCGCAGGACTACGCCGCGCGCCGACGCGCACAACTCGATCCGGCGAAGGCGTGGCCCGGCATGCCGCCGGCGGGCGAGGTTGGCGGTGTTGCGATTCCGCCCTGGCGTCCCGATCCGTCCGCCGGCGCGCCGCTGGAAATCGCCGACACCAAGCCTGAGACATCGTTTCTTTGTGTCGCCGACAGGAACGGCAACGTATTCGCCGCCACGCCGAGCGATCCCACGATCGGCGGGCCGGTGGTGCCGGGCACCGGCATCGTGCCGTCGATGTGGGGTTCGCGCGGCTATACCGGAGCGGATCATCCGGCGCGCGTCGGCCCGGGCAGGCGTCCGCGCATGTCGGCCAATCCGGCGATCGCGATCAAGCCTGGCGAGCTGGTGATGCCGTTCGGCTCGCCCGGCAGCGAGGTGCTCGGCCAGGCGATGGTTCAGGTGTTCCTCAACCAGGTCGTGTTCGGCATGGACCCGCAATCGGCGTGCGAGGCGCCGCGCTTCGCCAGCTATTCCTGGCCGGAATCCGCGCTGCCGCATTCCTATCGGCCGGGACATCTCTGTATCGAGGAAGATGTCGGTGCGGCGACGGGTGAAGCGCTGGCAGCCATGGGCCATCGCGTCGAATGGTGGCCGGAGCGCAAGTATCTCGCGGGTTCGGTCTGCACCATCCAATCCGATCTGCGGACCGGCGTGAAATGGGCCGGCGCCGATCCGCGGCGCACCGCATATGCGGTGGGGTGGTAGGAAAAGGATTCACCACAAAGACACAAAGACACGAAGAAGTGGAATGTAGCGCTCCGCGCGAAGCGCATGAAACCGGTTCTCTGTGTCTTCGTGTCTTTGTGGTGAATCTTATCGCGGCGGCATCCGCAGCGCCCCATCAAGCCTGATCGTCTCGCCATTGATGAACCGGTTGGTCGCGATGTGCTCGACCAGTGCTGCGTATTCCTCCGGTTCACCGAGCCGCGGAGGGAATGGAATGCCTTCGGCCAGACTCCTCTGCACTTCCTGCGGCAGCCCCTCGACCATCGGCGTTCGGAACAGACCCGGCGCGATCGTCACCACGCGCACACCGACACGCGCCAATTCTCGCGCCGCCGGCAATGTCATGCCCACCACGCCAGCCTTCGATGCCGCATACGCGGCCTGCCCGACCTGACCCTCGTAGGCCGCGATCAATGCGGTGTTGACGATGACGCCGCGCTCACCGTCTTCCAGCGGATCGAGCGCGCTCATCTCCGCCGCCGCAAGCCGCAGCAGATTGAAGCTGCCGATCAGGTTGATGCGGATCACGCGCTCGAACGCCGCAAGCTGCATCGGACCGTCGCGTCCGACGATGCGCCCCGCAGTGCCGACGCCGGCGCAGTTCACCAGCAGCCGCGCCGGACCATGCGCTTGCCGGGCTCTGGCCACGGCACCTTCGGCACTCGCCGCATCGGCGACGTCGCACCCAATGCCGATGCCGCCGATCCGCTGCGCGCTCACCTCGGCTGCTGCCTGGTTGATGTCCAGCACCGCGACCCGGCAGCCGGCGCGTGCCAGACGTTCCGCCGTCGCGGCCCCCAGTCCAGAGCCGCCGTCGGTGACGATTGCCGCCTGTCCGTCGAGACGCATCGCAGGTTTCCTCGCGAGATGGCACGTCGTAGTTTGACTCAGAGCCGCATCGAAGCGCCAGACAGGGAGAGAAACGCCGTGTCCAACCGCAATGCCGCCATCATCGCCTTCGCGTTGCTGTGCATGTTCCTGCTGTCCGCCACAGGCTCGCATGCGCAGGACAAGACGGTGCAGCTCAAGCTGTCGAGCTGGGTGCCGCCGGCGCATCCGCTGAACCCGGCGCTGCAGGCCTGGGCCGAGGATATCAACAAGGCGTCAGACGGCACGATCAAGTCCACGCTGTTCCCGTCGGAGCAGTTGGGCAAGGCGATGGACCACTTTGACATGGCGCGCGACGGCATCGCCGACTTCACCTATGTCAACCCCGGCTACCAGCCCGGCCGCTTCCCGATCATCGCCGCGGGCGAGCTGCCGTTCCTGATCGGCAATGCCAAGGGCGGCTCCGCGGCGCTGGATGCCTGGTACCGCAAATACGCGGCGGCCGAGATGAAGGACGTGCATTTCTGCTTCGCCTTCGTGCTGGATCCCGGCACGTTCCACTCGCGGACCAAGAAGATCGTGGTGCCCGCGGACATCAGCGGCATGAAGGTGCGGCCGGCCAACGCCACGATGGGGGCATTCGTGACGTTGCTTGGCGGCACCAATGTGCAGGCCTCGGCGCCGGAAGCGCGCGAGATGCTGGAACGCGGCGTGGCGGACGCGATCACCTTCCCCTGGCAGTCGATCATCCTGTTCGGCATCGACAAGGTGGTTAAGTACCACATGGACATGCCGTTCTGGACTGCGACTTTCGTATGGGCGATGAATAAGACGACGCACGAAAGCCTGTCACCGGCGCAGAAGGCGGTGATCGACAACCACTGCACCACCGAATGGGCGGAGAAAATCGCCAGCCCCTGGGCCGATTGGGAACATGGTGGCCGGGACAAGCTGGTCGCTGAACCTGGCCACGACGTGTACAAGCTGACGCCGGATCAGATCGCGGCGTGGCACAAGGCGGCGGAGCCGCTGAAGGCGAAATGGGCGTCGCAGGTGAAGGACGCCGATACGGTATTCGGCGAGCTGCAGGCAGAGCTGAAGAAGCGTGGCGCGGCGGCTGAATGACGCAATCACTCCTCCACGTCATGGCCGGGCCTGTCCCGGCCATCCGTACCAGCACAGGTGCCGTGACGGATGGCCGGGACAGGCCCGGCCATGACGGGTGGAGTTCATGAGCGATCTCGAAGCCGGGCAGCAGCAGGTCCGTCGCAATCCGATGGACCGCTTCATCGACGGCATCGAACTGCTCGCCGCGGCGTTCGTCGGCATCGTCGCGGCCGACATCTTCATCTCGGTGCTGCTGCGCTACTTCTTCGCCGTCTCGATCCCGGACAGCTACGATTTCGGCAAGCTGCTGCTGGGGATTCTGATCTTCTGGGGCATCGCCGCGACCAGCTATCGCGGCACGCACATCACCGTCGACCTGGTCTGGGCGGCGGCCGGGCCGCGTGGCAAGCGCCTGATCGACATCTTCGCCACGCTGGTCCTGCTGTTCGTGGTGAGCGTTCAGACGGCGATGCTGTTCGACAAGGTGCGCCTCACGCGCGCCGACAACGTGCTGACCTTCGATCTGAATCTGCCGACCTGGCCGTTCGCATTGGTGGCCTGGCTGGGCGACGTGTCGGCGGTGCTGCTGATCGCCGTGCGCACCTATCGGCTGATCTTCCACCCGGAAAACGTGGCCGAGGCGGGCGTGGTCAGGCCGGTGGAGTGATGGACCTGAGCAGCGACGCCGTCGCCGTCATCGGCTTTGTCGTGCTGTTCGCGCTGATGCTGCTGCGCGTGCCGGTCGGCATGGCGATGGGCCTCGTCGGGGTCAGCGGCTTCGGCTACCTGGTCGGCGGCACGCCGGCGCTGAAGATGGTCGGGCTGACCTCGATGCGTACGGTCACCGACTATACCTTCGGCGTGATCCCGATGTTCCTGCTGATGGGCGCGCTCGTCTCGCGCTCCGGCATGAGCCGCGAGCTGTTCCAGGCGGCCAACAAGTTCGTCGGCCATCTGCGCGGCGGCCTCGGCATCGCGACCATCGCGGCCTGCGCTGGTTTCGCCGCCATCAGTGGGTCATCCGTCGCCACCGCCGCGACATTCTCCACCGTTGCCTATCCGGAGATGCGCAGCCACCACTATCCGAAATCCTTCGCCACCGGCGTGATCGCCGCGGGTGGCACGCTGGGCGCGATGTTCCCGCCGTCGATCGTGCTCGCGGTCTATGGTCTGATCACCCAGCAGGACATCGGCAAGCTGTTCATGGCCGGCATCTTGCCGGGGCTGCTCGCCGTCTCGATGTATATGGCAACGATCGCCGTCATCGGCGCCGTCCGCCCGGACTACCTCCCGGCCGCGCCACGAAGCTCGTGGACCGAGCGCCTGCAAGCCATGCGCGAGGTCTGGGCGCCGCTGCTGCTGTTCGTGTTCGTCATCGGCGGGCTCTACGGCGGACTGTTCACGCCGACCGAGGCCGGCGGCATGGGCGCCGGCGGCGCGTTCCTCATCGGCGTGGCACGCGGCCGACTGTCGCGCGAGGACATACTGGCCTCGCTGCTGCAGGCAACCCGCACCGCCGCCGCCGTGTTCACCATCCTGATCGGCGCGATCCTGTTCGGCTATTTCCTGACGGTGACGCAGACGCCGCAGAAGGTGACCGCGTTCGTTACCGGCCTGGGCTTCGGCCGCTACGGCGTGCTGGTGCTGATCATGCTGATGTATCTCGTCCTCGGCTGCCTGATGGACGCGATGGCGATGATCATCCTGACAGTGCCGATCATCTTCCCGGTCATCACCACGCTCGGCTTCGACCCCGTGTGGTTCGGCGTGATCATCGTGATGACCGTCGAGCTTGGGCTGATCCATCCGCCGGTGGGGATGAACGTCTTCGTCATCAAGACGGTAGTGAAGGACGTGAACTTCTCGACCATCTTCGTTGGCGTGATCCCGTTTGTGATCACCGACATTTTGCGTCTGGCGATCCTGATCGCGTTTCCGATCCTGGCGGTCTGGCTGCCGAGCCGTATGTAGGAAGGTTCACCACAAAGACACAAAGACACGAAGACGCCCTTCGTGTCTTTGTGGTGAACCTTTTTGCTATTTAGCCAGCATGTCCCGTAGGCCGCGCAGCGCCAGGTAGTAGCCGGCGACGCCGAAGCCGGTGACCATGCCCTGGCTCACCGTTGCGGTGTCGGAGACCGGGCCGCGCCGCACCGGGTTCGAGATGTGTAGCTCAATGGTCGGAAAGCGCACCTGGCCGATCGCGGCGACCAGCGCCGGATAGCCGCGCGAGAATCCTGCCGGGTTGAACAGCGCCGCGTCGAAACCTCGATCGTTCGCTTCGTAGAGCTTGTTCACGACCTCGCCTTCGATGTTCGAATGAAATATCTCGATGTCGACACCCAGCTCGGCGGCATAACCGCGGATGCGCTCGTCGTACTCGGGCAGCGTCATCGTCCCGAATATCTCGGTCTGCACCTTGCCGCGCATGTTCATGCCCGCGCCGTGGATGATCAGGATTTTCGCCACGATGCCCTCGCGATTGGTCGACCGCCTGCGCCGATTGCGGGCATTCAACGCGGTCAGTCGGGGATACGCAAGCGCACCGACACCGGGCAATGATCGGACAGGCGCTGCTTCCACGCCGCGCCGGTCTCGCGATAGGTGAGCACGCGCAGCGTGTCGGGCTGCAGCCAATCGCGCGCGGCGCCGCCCACCAGGATGTGATCGATGAAGGCTTCGCCGCCCCAGCACGGGCTCGCGTGGCCCTCGGTGGCGCGAGCGAGCGGTGCGGCCTGGCGCAGCGCAGCCCAGAGCTGGTCGCGTCCATCCATGTGCCGATTGAAGTCGCCGAGCACCGCAAACGGCACGCCTTCGGCACTGCGCGCGGTGATCCAGTCGCGCAGCGGCGAGATCTGTTCGCGCAACTCGGCGCACGCGCGGCGTGTCGTGCGACTCAGGCGCTCGTCGAAGCAGCCTGTCTTCAGATGCAGCGCAAGCACGCGTAACGAGCCCTGCGCCAGATGCAGCGTGATATCGGCGCCGCTGCGCAACTGGCGCCCAGGAATATCAAACCCGGTGACATCAGGGTTGACCGTGTATTGCATACCGCGCCGTACCACGAGCCCGACACGCTGGACAACGTGGTCGCGGGTCATATGGACCGAGTAACGCTCGGGCGGAAAGACACGCGCGGCCACAGCCGGACCGTCTACCTCCTGGACCGCGATCACGTCCGCGTCGAGTTCGGCGGCGTAGCGGCGAAGCAGGTCGATGTCCTCCGGTTGTTTCGGATACGCGTCGGCCGGCAGCCGTGGATCCCCCGCGCCGCGATCGGTCAACCATTCGAGATTCCAGGTGGCGAGCTTCAGGTCGGCGGCAAAGACAGGCGCCGATACGAGAAGTCCAAGCAGCAAGATGAGAGCCGAGCGTTTCATGCGAGCATCTTGCCACCCCCGCGAAGGAGCGTGTGAATAAATCGGTGAGCGCCACGTCCGACTGTCATTGCGAGCGAAGCGAAGCAATCTCGTGGGCGTTCTCCACGAGATTCCTTCGCTGCGCTCGCAATGACACTGGGTGTGGCTTGGCCGATTTCGTCACCCCCGCGAAGCTTGTCCCCGCGCAGGCGGGGAGCGGGCGTCCATCGGCTGTGGTGTGCAATAGGGCACCGCTATCACAGTAGCACTGGCGCGGGGTCTGCCACCTCCTCGGGCTTGGCTACGTCCTCGAGTGCTTGAGCGCCGCAGTCACGCAGAAAGAGCGCAATCGCATCGAATGTTGCCGGATCACGGGTGGCGTCTGCCGCATCGCCTTCGGGCACCCAGATCACCGTCTCGTAGCGCGCGCGGGTCAACAGCACGCGATAGGTATTGACCTGATAGGCGATCGCTGCCTCGCCGCGCGGTTCCTGCCAGCGCGTCCCGGCGAAGCTGCGTGCGATCCAGTCAGTCCGCCCGCCGCGGCGGATCAGGTCGTTACCCCAACACAGGCCGACATAGTCAAGTTCGAGTCCCTGACACGCAAATTGCGTGGCTGGCACTTCCAGAGCGTCGGAGGCGCGCACGTCCGGCCAGCGGTGCAGGAACCAGTTGGCGACCGAAGCTGCATCGAGATGCGGGAAGTTCGGCCAGATTCCGTCCGCCACCAACCGGCGCGCCCCGGCGCTGCATACCAAACCGGCGCGGCGAGTCCCGCGAGCAAGCCGGCGCAGCGCAGCACGCGCCGCCGGGAGCGAGCGCGTCAGCAGGAAGGGAACTGCGCCCGAGGCATTGGTAATGGCGATCGCGTGCTCGGCATCACCTGACAGCACCGCATCCACCCAGGGCGCGGCAGCAGCAGAGCGGATCGAACGGACCGGCACGTCCAGATGCAGTGCCGGGTCGATCTGCATCCCGTCCGGTGGCGCATCGAACAAACGCTGACGGGGATCGCGCGCGCCGAGCACACCAGCATGCGCACGCACGTGCCAATCCGGGCGAGCTGCGAGCGCCTCGCCCCAGGCAGCGAGCCCGGCTTCACCGGTGTTGATCTCCTGGCCGTTGCCGACCAGCGCGACGATCACCGCCCAGTCACGATGCCGTCGCATGATGTCGAGAAACAGTGCCGCCTCGCTTTGTGCATGGCCGAACTTGCGCCGGCCGAATTCGGCGTCCCAGGCACGCTGCGCCTCGTCGAACACGATGACATGCTCGTGCGGCGGTTCGGTGCGCGGCAGGTTGTCGCGGAGGAAGCCGATCAACGGCTGAATTGCGCTCTCCGTCTCCTGGCGCGCGACGCGGATGCTGCGCCCCTGCGCGTGTGCGTCGCGCGCCAGTGCCTCGCGCATCACGTGCACCAGTGGCAGATTGCCGGTGAGGAATGCCGCACCGGTCGCCGCACCGAACACAGCGTTCAGACCGCACAGTGTCTTCCCAGCGCCGGGTATTCCGGTGACGAACAGCACCTCATGCCGCGCGGCCAAGCGTGCCGCCTCGATGGTATGACGGATGGCGGCCGTGGTCCGGCCGAGATTGCCGACATCGGCGCGCGCTGCCGCGATTTCCGCGACACCATGGCGATTGTACAGCATGGTTGCCGCCTCGACGATCGTCGGCACCGGCCGGTACGGCGCAGCTTCCCAGCCGTTCAGGTCGAGTGGCTGCGACGGCACAGGTACGCGGGCCGCTATGTCCCGCACCAGCGAATCCAATGTCATAGCGGATGCATCGAACACCGGGGTCACGCCGTGCCATAGCAACGGCCAGTCTATCGCACGCGGTCTTGCATGTGTCGCGACCAGAATTGGCACAACCGGGTGGCTGCGGCTCTCAGCGTGGAAGTCGAACAGGTCCAGAGCGTAATCCTCGACCTGCTGGCGATCGAGGGTCACGTACGTCGCCGCGCCGACCTTGAATTCCAGCACCATGATGGTGCGGTCGCACAGCAGCACCGCGTCGATCCGGCGCCCCAGGCGAAGCAACGGGTATTCCAGCAGGATGCGCCATGCGCCCGGAAGGTCGCGCAGCGTGGCGCATAGCAAGACGATCTGTTGCCGCCAGGCGTGAAGCTGCGTGTCGCGGTTCAGATGATGCGTTTCCACCAGCCGCAAAGCGAGGCGCTGCACAATCGCCTCGGGATCATTCGCCAGCAGTTCAGTCGCATTACCGGACCACCACGCCCCCACCGGCCCGCCCCCCAAAACCTGGCTTTTGCAGCCAGCGTGCAGCAGGTCGCCGAGCAAGCAACAGAATGGTTCCCGCCGGCGCGGAAAAACCGTCAGTCGGGCTCGGAATCCTTGCGGAACGGCGACTGCTCCGCCAGCGCCGCCATCTCGGCACGGATGCCGGGCCGTTCGTCCTCCAGGAAATTGGCGATCGCCCGGCGCAGCCCGGAATGCGCGATCCAGTGCGCGGAGTATGTCGGCTGCGGCAGGTAGCCGCGCTGGATCTTGTGGCGGCCCTGCGCGCCGGCCTCGACGCGTTTCAGCCCGTGTTCGATCGCCCAGTCGATGGCGCGGTAGTAGCACAGCTCGAAGTGCAGGAACGGCCAGTCGCTGCGGCAGCCCCAGTTGCGGCCGTACAGCGCCTCGCTCCCCGCCAGGTTCAGCGCGCCCGCCACCGGCTTGCCGGCGTGCTCCGCCATCATCAGCACCACGCGGTCGCCCAGCCGTTCGCCGAGCAGCGAGAAGAACGAGCGCGACAGGTAGGCGGAGCCCCACTTGCGATCCACCGTCGAGCGGTAGAAGCGATAGAATGCGTCCCAGTGCGCCTCAGTGATGTCCGCACCGCTCAGCGCGTGGAATGTCAGGCCGGCCGCATTTGCATCCCGCCGCTCCCGCCGCAACACCTTCCGCTTGCGCGACGACAGCGCGCCGAGAAAATCCTCGAAGCAGGTGTAGCCCGCATTCTCCCAGTGGAACTGCATGCCGACCCGCTGCAGCCAGCCGGCCTCTCCCAGGCCCTGCCATTCCGCCTCGGTACAGAATGTCACGTGCACCGACGACAGGTTGAGCGAGCGGCAAGCCTGTTCCAGCGCCGAGGCCATCGCCGCGATCGGCACGCCGGCATCGGGATGGCGGAGCAGACGGGGACCCGGCGCGGGGCTGAACGGCGCCGCGACCTGCAGCTTCGGATAGTAGTCGCCGCCGGCCCGCTCCAATGCATGCGCCCAGCCGTGGTCGAACACGTATTCGCCGTAGCTGTGCGACTTGGCGTACATCGGCGCCACGGCCACCACCTGACCCGCCTCGCCGCGCAGCACCGCATGCTGCGGCAGCCAACCGGTGCGCGCGTTGGCCGAACCGCTGTCCTCCATCGCGCTCAGGAAGGCATGGCTGACGAAGGGATTCTCCGACCCCGCGCAGGCGTCCCACTCCGCTGCCGGAATGTCAGCGATCTTCTGATGCAGCGTCAGCGTCAGCGTGGCGGAGCCGTCGGGCATGGGGCGAGCTTAGTCGATCTCGAACAGACCCTCCACCTCCACGGCAGCGTCGGCGGGCAGGGCCGGCACACCGATCGTGGTGCGTGCATGGCGCCCCGCCTCGCCGAACACGGCAACAGCCAGATCGGAGGCGCCGTTCATCACCTGTGCCTGCTGGGTGAACTCGGGTGGCGAGGCGATGAAGCCGCCGAGTCGCACCACCCGCTTCACCCGGTCGAGATCGCCGCCGCACGCCGCCTTCAAATGCACCAGCACGTTGATGAAACAGAGCCGCGCCGCCTCACGCCCCTGCTCGAGCGACAGCCCCTGGCCGACCTTGCCGGTCACCGCGATCCGGCCGTCCACCGCCGGCACCTGGCCGGACACGACGACGAGATTCCCGGTGACAACAAACGGGACGTAGTTGGCGATCGGCGGCATCGGCCGCGGCAAAGTGATCCCGAGTTCCGCCAGCTTCACTTCGATGCGACCGGGCATTTCGGGGTTCCTTCTGGTTGGTTGCTGGAAGCAAAGATTCACCACAAAGACACGAAGACACAAAGGATCGCAAAGCCCCGCTCCGCGCGAAGCGCATTCAATTGCTTCTTCGTGTCTTTGTGGTGAATCCTGCTTCCGACCCGTCTACCTGGAAACCACCCTGAACCCCCGCCTGCGAGCCCGTGGCGACGCCTCAGCCGGTAAGTCCAACGGCAACAGCGGCGCATTGTCGCGGCTGCCGTTGCCCACGGTGTCCGCCTCTTCCACCTCAGCCTCCGGGATGTCGTGGCGGCCCAGATAGTTCGCCGCCAGGTGCCGGAACGCATAGTCCAGCAGCGACGTGGCCTGTGCCACCGCGGGATCGCCTTCCACGGCTCCGGCGGGCCCGAAGCGGGTGAAGGTGAACGCCTCGACATAGGCCTCCAGCGGCACGCCGTGTTGCAGGCCGAGGCTCACGGCGACGGCGAAATTGTCCATCAGGCCGCGGAATGCCGCGCCTTCCTTGTGCAGGGCGACGAACACCTCGCCCAGCGTGCCGTCGTCGTACTCGCCGGTGCGCAGGAACAGCCGGTGTCCGCCGACCGCTGCCTTCTGCGTGTAGCCGGCGCGGCGGGCGGGGAGTTCGTGCCTGCGGGCGGCATGGAGGGGCTGGCGCATCGGCTCGGGCCGGGCCGGCATGGCATGCACGAAGGGCGCCACCGCGTCGTGCATCGCGATGTGTGCCGCTGCGCTGGGCGCCGGGAAGGGATCGCGACCCGCCAGCAATTCCGCCAGCGCCGTCTCCGCCGTGACGCCGCGCGCCGCCAGCCAGGCGCGCGCGCCGCGGGTCAGGCCGCCAGCCTCGCCGAGCGGCGAGAAGGCGGGGGCTATGCCGCCGGTCTCCACGCCGAGCAGCGCATCCACGGGGCCGGGTTCGGCGATCGCCGTCAATGCGCTGTGGCGCAGCCCGTCCACCGTGGCGACTGCCTGCCGCGCCGCGCGGGCCGCTTCGGCGAGGCCGGGCAGCGGCGTCTCGACCGGCGGGGCGGGCCACTCGGGCGAGGCCGGCGCGATCGGGCCGAACAGCCGGACCAGCGCGCCGGATGCCGCCTCCGCCCGGCCGCGCAAGGTGGCGGCCAGGGCGCGCGCCACCGTAACGGAAGCGTCCGAGCCATAGTCGATGCCGAGCAGCGCCAGCAGGCCGGACAGGTCGGCCATGCTCACGGCGATCCGGCTGGCCGACGGCGTGGCCAGGGTCAGCGCGGTGACCGCCGTCTCGACCGCCTCGGCGAAGGCTGGTGCGTCGAAGCCGCTGGCGGGATCATGGAACGAGACGAGGTTCAGGACGAAACCAGGAATCGGCGCGGCCTGGCCTTGCCAGATCGGCTCCGTCGGCGCGCCGTGCCGGAGCAGCAGCAGGCGGTGCAGCCGCTCGGCCAAGGGCGCCTCGATCCCCGCCCGCAACGCCCGTTCGGCGATCGGACGGATCCAGTCATCGGCCGCGGCAGCCAGCGTAACCGGCCCCTCGCCTGGCGCAAGGGCGGCCAGCGCGGAAGCGGCAGCGTCGTCCCAGGCCGCCGGGAGGGTGACCAGCCTGGGTGGCGCATCCGGGTCGGCGCCTGCGGTCACGCGCCGCATCCGCACGCCCTGCCATGTCCGGTTCGTCTTCATGGCCGGTATGCTAGGACCGTCGCTGCCGCTCGGAAAGCGTATTTTGGGTGTCCAGGCGGACCGCACCCCAAAATCCTGTGGATGACAGGCCGTGCGCAGGTTCGTATATCACCCAGCATGAACCTCGGCACCTGGCTGTTCACGATGATCAAGGGCCGGCGCGTCGGCGTCGATGCCACTGGCAACGTCTACTACAAGGAGCGGCGTCCCCGCCCGGGCCACCGGATTCGCCGCTGGGTGGCGTATGCCGGCCCTGTGGAAGCCTCGCGCGTGCCGCCGGAATGGCACGCCTGGCTGCACTACACCACGGATGAACCGCTGGTGGAGCGGTCACGGCGCCCGTGGGAGAAGCCGCACCAGCCCAACGCGACGGGCACACCCGCGGGCTACCGGCCGCCCGGCCACGACTACCAGGGCGGCAAGCGCGACCGCGCGACAGGCGACTACGAAGCCTGGACCCCAGGAAGCTGAGACGCACCGCATGCGTCGTCGCAGCATCGCCGAGGTGCTCACCGGAGCGGTCGTGCTGCTGGTCGCCGCCGGCTTCCTCGTCTATGCCGTGGCGCATTCCGGGCGCACTGGCGTCTCCGGCTATCCGCTCTATGCCAAATTCGAACACATCGACGGGCTCGGCGTCGGTGCGGATGTTCGCTTGGCAGGGGTGAAGGTGGGCAGCGTGACCGAGGAGCGGATCGATCCGCAGAGCTTCCTCGCTGTGGTGGGGCTGAGCGTGCGCGGCGACGTGAAGCTGCCGAAGGACAGCGCCGCCATCGTCACCAGCGAGAGCCTGCTGGGTGGCAAATACCTGTCGCTGCAACCGGGCGGGGACGAGACGATATTGCAGCCGGGGCAGACCATCACCATTACCCAATCCTCGATCAGCATCGAGGAACTCTTGGGCAAGTTCATCTTCAGCATGACGAATGTGCAGAAGGGCCAGGCCGGCGGCGCTACTCCCGGCGAAGCCCAGCCCGGAGCGCCGCCGAAGTGATCCCGGCACCACCGACAATCTGGCCGCAATCCGACGGCACGCCGGTGTCCTGCCGCGAGAAACTGCGCATGCTGGCGGAGAATCACGCGGAACTCGCCCAGGCGCTGCAGGATGCGTTCGAGGATGCGGTGCTGATGGGCGTCGACGAACCGGCGATGCGCCGCATCCTGACCGGAATGGTCGAGGGCCTGGAATCGCCGAAACGCGCCGGGCGATGAGGCAGGCCCTGGCCGCGCTGGCGGCGATCGTCGTGCCGATCGCGGCGTCGGCACAGTCGCAGGCACCGATCACCGCGACGCCGCTGCTGCCTCCGACCGTGCAGTATCCCGCGCAGCAGCCGGGGCAGACCGCGCCGCCCGGAGCACCGCAAGCCGCCGCGCCAACATCCCCGCCGCAGCCGGCCCAGACCGCCTGGCTGCCGCAGACCACCGCGATGTTGCAGGTGCTCGACAAGGTGAATGCGCAGAACGCGGTGCTGACGGTGAAGGTCGGACAGTCGGCGCAGTTCGGCTCGCTCACCATCCAGGTGCAGGCCTGTCAGATCCGCCCACCCGATCAGCCGCAGGATGCCACCGCCTACCTGACGATCACCGACAGCCACGCGGATGCGCCTGGCTTCCGCGGCTGGATGCTGGCCAACAGCCCGTCGGTGTCGATGCTGCAACACCCGCTCTATGATGTGCGGGTGATGGGCTGCAGGGCCTGACTTATGCCGCCGTCGCTCCCCCCCATCGAGCACACCGCCCTGCTGCTCGATCTCGACGGCACCCTGCTCGATATCGCGCCGGCGCCTGACAAGGTGGTGGTGCCGCCAGGACTCTGCCGCACGTTGCGCGCACTGAGGCCGCGCCTCGGCGACGCGCTGGCGGTGATCACCGGGCGGCCGGTCGAGACGGTCGATGCGCTGCTTGGGGACGCGCCGTTCGCGGTGGCCGGCGAGCATGGCGGCGCCATCCGCCACGCGCCGGGGCAGGGGCTGGAGCGGCCGGAACTTCCGGCGCCGCCGCGGGCGTGGCTCGCCGTGGCGGAGCGCCTCGCCGCGGCGCATCCCGGTGCGTTGCTCGAACGCAAGGCGCGTGGCTTCGCCCTGCACTACCGCGCGGTGCCCGCGGCCGGTCCTGTGCTGCGCAAAGCGCTGGCCGCGTTGCTGGCGGGCTCCGCCGATTTCGAATTGCTGCCGGCGCATATGCTGTGGGAGGTGCGGCCCCGCGGCGTCGACAAGGGCAAGGCGGTGGCCCGCCTGATGGCCCGCGCCCCGTTTCTTGGCCGGCTGCCGGTGTTCGTCGGCGATGACGTGACGGACGAGGACGGCATCGCCGAGGCGCAGGCCCTCGGTGGCGTCGGCTTGCGCGTGCCCGAGTCGTTTGGCGACCCTGCTGGCGTTCGCGCGTGGCTGAAGGCGTCGGCATCTGTGGGGCGCTGGTCAGGAGGCTTGCCGTGACGCTCACCGATTTCGGTGTCCTCACGTTCGATTGCTACGGCACGCTGATCGACTGGGAGAGCGGCATCTTCACCGCACTGCAGCCGCTGCTCTCGCGCGCTGGCGTGCGCATGACGCGCGACGCGGGACTGGAGGCTTTCGCGCGGCTCGAGCAGCGTCAGGAGGCAGCCACACCGGGTATGAAATACTCGGACCTGCTGGCCACTGTGCATGATCAGCTTGCGCGGGAGTGGGGCGTCGTGCCGGATGAGGCAGAGAGCCGCCGGTTTGGCGCCTCGGTCGGTGACTGGCCGGAATTTGCCGACACGGTGGCCTCGCTGCAATATCTGCAGACGCACTACAAGCTGGCGATCCTCTCGAACGTCGATCGCGAGAGCTTCCGCGCAACCAACCGGCGGCTCGGCGTGACGTTCGACGCGATCTTCACCGCCGAGGATATCGGTTCTTACAAGCCGGACCCTCGCAACTTCGCTTATCTGGTTGAGCACCTCGCGGCGATGGGAATCGACAAATCGGGAATCCTGCACACCGCGCAGAGCCTGTTTCATGACCACGCACCGGCGAACGTGGCCGGACTGGCCTCGGCGTGGATCGACCGTCGCCACTCGGAGGACGGCTGGGGTGCGACGGCGCCGCCACCGGCGGGTGTGCGCTACGACTTCCGCTTCGCCAGTCTGGCCGAGATGGTGAAGTCGCATCAGGCGGCGTTGCTCGGAGGATAGTACAGCACACCTCTCCCGCTTCGCGGGAGAGGTCGCGGAGCGCCAGCGACGCGGGTGAGGGAGTATCCAGTCGCGCTTGACCCGCTGTGGCGCCCTCACCCGCCGCGCCATGCGCGGCGACCTCTCCCGCAAGCGGGCGGGGTGTAGGGACGCGTTATACCACCGGCCCAGCCAGGTGCCGCTTGTAGGCCGGCCGCTCGAGCAGCCGGTTGTACCACTCACGCAGATGCGGCACCTCCGGGCGGTCGAAGTCCATGTTGAACCAGCGGTGCAGATGCGGACCCCAGGGGATGTCGGCCAGCGTCAAATCGTTGCCGGCAAGGTAGGGATGCTTCGCAAGCTGCGCCGATGCCATGCCCCAGATGCGCACGGCATCCTCGATGCCCTGCTTGATCGCCGCCATGTCGCGCTTGTCGGGCGGGGTGCGGACCAGCCCCCAGAACACCACGCCGATCGGCCGGTTCAGCAGCGTCTGCTGCGCGTCCATCCAGCGATCGATGTTGGCGCGCGCGTGCGGTTCCTGCGGCCAGAGTGTCGAGTGCGGTGCATGGGCGTGGCACAGATAGCGGCAGATCGCGTTGCTCTCCCACAGCGTGAAATTGTCTTCCTGCAGGGTGGGCACCAGCCCCGTCGGGTTCATCGCGCGATACTCCGGCGTATCGGTCTTGCCGAACGAGCCGCCGACGTCGATCCGCTCGTAGGGAAGCTTCAACTCCTCCAGCGTCCAGATCGCCTTCATCACATTGCTGGACGTGGCGCGGCCCCAGAGAATGCGGCGCATCATGTTCCTCCCAAACGCTTTGCCGGGGGCGAGCCTAAGCCGCGGCCAGGCCAGCGGCAACGGCTTGCGCCGCCTCCCGAAGCAGGGCACATCGCGCCCATGACGATGCCCGTCACCCGCACGGTCGCGCTGGCTTGCGCGCTTGCCGCAGGTTTCGCGCTTGGGCTGGCGCTCGCCTCGGAGTACTGGGGCGGCCTCGTGCCGTGCGCGCTCTGCCTGCTGGAACGCTGGCCGTATCGGGTGGCGATCGTGCTCGCACTCCTGGCTGTCGTGGTCCCACGCAGTTTCGCACGGCTGCTGTTGCTGCTCGTGCTGGTGTCGATGCTGGCGGCCGCGGCGCTGGCAGTCGTGCATGTCGGCGTGGAGCAGCACTACTGGCCGAGCCCGTTGCCTGAGTGCATGGCACCGCGTCTCGCCGGCGGATCCATCGCCGAGCGTCTGGCGCAGATGCCGGCGCGGCCGGCCAAGCCGTGCGAGGACGCCACGTATCTGATCCCCGGCATGCCGGTGTCGATGGCGGCGATGAACCTGCTCTACGCCCTGGCCTTCTCGATCGTGCTGGGCGGGTTCCTGTGGCGTGACCGGAGGAGCGAGGCATGAACGGCACGCGGCAACGCCTGCCTGGCGATCCGCCGCCCGAGGCGGCCGTCGAGCGCATGCTGCGTGTGGATCATGCCGGCGAATACGGTGCGGCGCGCATCTATGCGGGCCAGCTCGCCGTGCTGCGCCGGAGCGACACGGCGCCTGTACTGCGCGAGATGCAGGCGCAGGAGCAGCAGCATCTCGATCGGTTCGCCGACCTCATCGTCCGACGCCGCGTGCGGCCGACGGCGATGTTGCCGCTGTGGCATCTCGCCGGCTTCGCACTCGGCGCGGTGACGGCCGCGTTGGGCGAGCGCACGGCGATGGCCTGCACCGTGGCCGTGGAGGAAGCGATCGACGCGCACTACGCGGGACAGATCGCGGCGTTGGACGATACCGAACACGAGCTGCGCGCCACGCTGGAGAAATTCCGCGACGACGAGCTGCAGCACCGCGATATCGGGCTGCGGCACGGCGCGGAGCAGGCGCCTTGCTACCGGCTGCTGTCGGCGGCGATCAAGCGCGGCTGCCGGATGGCCATCCGCATCAGCGAACGCATATAGTCCGGGCGATGGATAGGCTCGCCATACGCGGGATCGAGTTGGAAGTGCTGCGCAAGGGCGCCGGCCATCCGATCCTGCTGCTGCACGGTCCGCGGACGATCGACCCGCGCGCGCGCTTCGTCGAACTGCTCTCCGAGCACGCCGAGATCATCGCTCCGTCGCATCCGGGCTTCGGCCATTCGCCGCGGCCGGGCGACTTCGACACCGTCTATGACCTTGTGCATCTCTATCTCGACCTGCTCGAGGCGCTGCCGCACGAGAAAGTAACTCTGCTGGGTTGCTCTTTCGGTGGCTGGCTGGCCGCCGAGATCGCCGCTGCCTGCTGCCATCGTCTGAACCGGCTCATCCTGGTCGATGCGTTCGGCATCAAGATCGGCGACCGCGAGAGCCGCGACATCCTCGATCTGTTCAACACCTCACCCGCGGAGGTGCTGCGGCGCAGTTGGCACGATCCGGTGAAATGGGCGCCGGACTTCAATGCCATGTCGGACGATGAGCTCGTGGTGCACGCGCGCAACTGGGACGCGCTTTGCACCTATGGCTGGCAGCCGTTCATGTACAATCCGAAGCTGCCGCGCTGGCTGAGCCGCATCGCCGTACCGACGCTGGTTCTCTGGGGTGCCAGCGATGGCGTGGTGACGCCTGACTACGGGCGCGCCTATTCTGACCTCATTCCCGGCGCGCAATTCGAGCTGATCCCGGAGGCCGGACACTATCCGGAAATCGAACAGCCCGAAGCCTTCGCCGCGCACGTCACGGCCTTCCTCGGCAGACGTTGACCGCGGGCCGCAGTCGAAGCGAATATAGAAGGACAGGTTTGATCGATCCGCATGCCTAACCGGCCGCGCGGTCACAACCACTGCTGCGTCCGTGCCGACGCCGGGCTGCTGATCCTGCCGTAACGAGCAGACCACCAACGGTCTGCCGAGGGGGGGAATATGAGCCAGACACAGACCGCGACGGGCATCCGCTGGGTGCGCGAGATCACCCGCTATCAGTGGCTGGTGTTCCTGATCGCCTGGCTCGGCTGGTCGCTCGATGTCACAGACTTCAATCTGTTCGCGCTCGTGCTGCGCCCCGCCTTGACCGAGCTGCTCGGCGGCAATCCGCCGTTGAGCGAGATCGGCCGGGTGGGCGGACTCCTGAGCATGGCCGGATTGCTCGGCTGGGCGCTCGGTGGCTTCTGCTTCGGTGTGGTCGGCGACTATATCGGACGGATTCGAACCCTCGCGCTCAGCGTCGTGATGGTTGCGGTGTTCACCGCGTTGCAGGGTTTCTCGCAGGGGCCGCTGATGTTCGGCATCTGCCGCTTCTTCACCGGCGTGGGCACCGGTGCCGAGATCGTTGTCGGCATCCCGCTCGTCGCGGAGGTCTTTGCCGACGTGCACCGGGCGAAGATCCTTGGCCTGATGATGACCGGCGGCGGCTTCGGCAATCTGTTCGGTGGGTTTCTCTACTCCATGGTCGGGCCGTATGGCTGGCGCTACGTGCTGTTCGCCGGAGTGGCGCCGGCGCTGATCCTGCTGCTGATCCGCCGCGGCATGGAGGAGCCGGAGCGATTCCAGATCGTGCATGCGCGGCGGCAGGCGCTCAAGGCGGCGCGCGAGTTGAGCGAAGAGGACCGCGCCTTCCTCGGCTTCGTGCCGGCGCAGTTGTTCAGCCGCAGCCTGCGCTACAACACCATGGTTGGCGTGCTGTTCTGCGTCGGCACGCTGCTGGCGATCTGGACCAGCCAGATCTGGCTGCCCACCATCCAGGGCCAGATGCTGCAGAAGATGGGCATCACGGGCGCCGCTGCGGCGCCGTTGATCGGCCATGGCATGATGTTGTGGGGCATCGGCGGCATCCTGGGCTACGCGGTGTTCGGATTCATCGCCGACTGGATCGGCCGGCGCCCGACGATCACGCTGTACAATCTCGGCACGATTTTCTCCGGGCTGTATCTGTTCCTCGGCGTCGACAGCTACGAGCTGTATCCGGTCCTGCTGCCGATCTTCGGCTTCTTCGTGTTCGGCGTCTTTTCGGGCCATGCGGTGTATCTGCCGGAACTGTTCCCGACGCATGTGCGGGCGACGGCAGTGTCGTTCTGCAACGGCTCAGGCCGCGTCATCACCAGCTTCGGCCCGTTGGTGGCGGGGCTGCTGGTCATTCCGTTCGGCGGCGACTTCGCCAAGGCAACCGCGATCATGACGTGCTTCGCCGCGTTGAGCATCGTGGCCATGGCGCTCGGCCGGGAGACGAAGGACGATATCCTGCCTCATTGAGGCTTACGCCAACATGAAGGCGACCGCGTCGTCCTCGAACACGGCGCAGGTGAGCTTGCCGCCACAGCCGGCACCGGTGTCGATGCCGATGCGGTTCGGCTTGATGGTCGGCGTGGGGCTTGCTGAATGGCCGTGCACGACGATTGCGCCGAATTCCTGCTCGCTCGCAAGGAAGCTCTGGCGAATGCCGAGCAGGTCATCCTCCGCCTGCCGATCGAGCCGCACGCCGGGTCGAATGCCGGCATGGACGAACAGGTAGTCGCCTTCGCGATGATCGAGCGCGAGGCCTTGCATGACGTCGAAATGGGCGGCGGGCACCCTGGCGCGCCATTCGCCGCGCGGCACGTCCGCGGCGATGCCCCAGCTATCGAGCGTGGCGTGGCCACCGGTATGCAGCCAATCGGTTGCCGCCGCGCCGTCGCCCGACAGCGCATCGAGTGCCGTGCGCTCGTGATCGCCCATCAGGTTGACCGTCGGCAGGCCGGCGATCGGCGGTCCTTCGGCCAGCAGTGCAATGACACCGGCGCTGTCGGGACCGAAATCGATGTAGTCGCCCAGATGCACCAGCACTGCGGAGACGGGTGGCCGCAACCCGAGGTCGGCGGCGATCGCGGCGTGCAACTGGCGCAGCTCCGCGAGACAGCCGTGGATGTCGCCGATCGCGTAAACCCTGCGGCCACGCGGCAACCTGCCTGGCGCCAGCACGAACGCGAGCGACGCGGCGTCCGCGGTGGAGATGCGTGGCGGACGCCAGGTCGGCACGGACGTCGCATCGAGTTCGGCGCGTATGCGGGGCCGCGAGACGCGGCGAACAGGGCGTCGCATGCGGCGCACTATGCCGTGTGCCGCTGCCGCGGGGCAATGCACTGTTCCGCTTCGCAATCACGTAGGGCGGATAAGCGCAGCGCAATCCGCCATGTCCTGGTGGCGGATTGCGCTGCGCTTATCCGCCCTACACGTCTCCGCAAGGGCCTGCTAGGCTTTGCTTCCGGGCGACAAAGGATCGGAGGAAACCGTTGGCGAAGATCACATTCCCCGTCGAGGCGGGGCACATCATGCTGTTCGCGCGCGCCGTCGGCGACACCAATCCCGTCTATCGCGACGCCGACGCGGCGAAGCAGAGCGAAGTCGGCGGCATCATCGCGCCGCCCACCTTCCCGCAGGCCGTTGCGCAGTTCGATCCGGATTATCCGCTGCGCTGGCGTCCGGGCCAGCCATGGTTCGGCTCGGGCAAGACGCCGAGCGGCGTGGAGAACCGGCCATCCGGTGGCGGCGGGCTGCACGCCGAGCAGCACTTCGAATATCACCGTCCGCTGCGTCCGGGCGACGTGCTGACGGTGGAAACCAAGCCGGGCAACACCTGGGAGCGCGAGAGCAAGCGGGCCGGCAAGCTGACCTTCCGCGAGCGAATCACCGAATATCGCGACCAGAGCGGCGAGCTCGTGGTCACCGCGCGCAGCGTCGGCGTGACCACCGAACGTCCTGTGGAACAGAGCTGAGGAGGGATCGCGCCATGGCACTGAAGGCGAGCCAGCTCAAGGTCGGCGACACGCATGTGGAGCGCGTGGTGGAGAACCTGACGCGCACGGAGATCGTGATGTATTGCGGCGCCTCCGGCGACTACAACCCGCTGCATGCCGACGAAGTCTACGTCACGCAGAAGGCCGGCTATCCCAGCGTGTTCGCCCATGGGATGCTGACCATGGGACTGACCGGCAAGATGCTCACCAACTATGTTGGCGACGGCAGGCTGACAAAGTTCGGTGTGCGATTCACCAACCAGGTCTGGCCTGGCGATAATCTGGATGCCACGGCGACGGTGGCCGCGATCCGCGAGGAAGGTGGGCAGCATTTCGTGGACCTGACCCTCTCCACCACCAATCAGGACGGCAAGGAGGTCGCCAGCGGCAGCGCGACCGCGCGGATCGATCCCTGAATTCGATGGTCGAAGGACCAACGGCGCCGCCGCTGGCGCGCAACGCATTGTTGCAGCGGAACGGCACGATCGATCTGACTTCGGAGGAACGCGCGGCGGTCGGTCTCCAGGAGGCGGACAGGCTGGATGCCGCCTGCCGATCCTACGATGTGCCACTGCACACCTGGTTGGGCGGCGCGCTGCGCCCGCGCCTGACGCTGGCAGTTGCGCTGCGGCTCGATGCGGTTTCCTCGGTGCCGGGAGGACTGCGCCGTGTGGTGCTTGCCGGCGCCGAACCGGATGTTGGCACGTTGATCTCCCGCCTCGACGCGGCGGCAAGCGCGTTGCGGCCCGATATCGAACTTGCCTTGCAGCTCAACGCGCAACTGCATCCCGCAGCGTTGGAGACACTCCGCGAGGCCGGGCGGCGGCTGCGGCTCGCTTATATCGCCGATCCCTGTGCCGATCTGGCGGATGCGTGCCGCGGTTTTGCTCACGGCGCGCCGCCGCTTGCCGTATCCGCGCATCGCCATGCGCCGCGCGATCTGGCGCGCGCGATGATCGATGGCGGCGTGCAGATCGTGCTGGTGGACCCCATGCGCGTCGGCGGACCGGAAGCCGCGCGCATGTGGGCGACCGCCGCGGACCTCACCGGCATCGAACTGGCCCTGGTCGCGCACGACGACAGCACGCGCGCCGCCTGCTATGCCGCACATCTCGCATCGACACTGCATGCCTGCACTCAGCCATTGGTGATCGGGCTTGCATCGGCTGCGACCCTGGCGGACGCGGACGGCGGGCTGGTTCTGGGCCAGGCGCCTGGCGTCGACTGGACGACGGCACCCAAGGTGGCGTCGGCCAAGCGCCCGACCATCGCGCGCATCACGCTGCATCGTGTCTCGGTGCCGATGCGCCAGCTCTATGTCAGCGCGATGTATATGCGCCGCACCACCGAGCGGATCGTCGTCGAGCTGGAAACCAGCGA
Organism: Acetobacteraceae bacterium; assembly: GCA_041487355.1. GTDB lineage: Bacteria > Pseudomonadota > Alphaproteobacteria > Acetobacterales > Acetobacteraceae > JAMXLO01. The sequence goes on from JBGPND010000043.1 coordinate 24,853, forward strand.
CGGTACGCGCGCGTTCGGCGAGACCAACGGCACCGACGAGGTGCTGCAAAGCTGCACCCGCATGGCGCAGAAACTGATTGGCCAAAGCCCGCTCGACCGGCTGCGGCTGCGCCAGGCGATGGCGGGACCGACAGTCGGATCGCGCAACGGTCTTGCCGACTGGGCGGCGCTCGCGGGCCTGGACATGGCCCTGTTCGACTGGGCCGGCCGCCATCACAATCTGCCGATCTGGCGCATGCTCGGCGGCGGGGGCAAGCGCGACTTTGAGGCGGTGGCGCATATTCCCGCGTTGCTGCTCGACGAACCGGTGGACCGGCGGGAACTGCCGCGACTGTTCGCCGACCCGGCGCGCATCCGCGAGCTTGTCGACCATGCGCTGCACCTGCAGCGCGATGCCGGCTTCACCGCGTTCAAGGTCAAGTGCACCGGCACCAGCCCGGCCTGGGATGTCGCCATCCTGCGCGCGCTGCGCGCCGCACTCGGCGATGCGGTGAAGCTGCGCTGGGACCCGAATGCATCGTATCCGCCGGCGCAGGCCACGGTGCTGTGCCAGCAGCTCGAGGAGCTCAATCTGGAATACTACGAGGATGCGACACGCAGCATCGCCGGCATGGCACAGCTCCGCGCACGGATGAAGACGCCACTCGCCACCAACATGTGCGTCGTGAACTTCGACCATCTGGCCACCGCGCTGCGCCAGCCCTGCGTGGACGTGGTGCTGGCGGACCTGGTGATGTGGGGCGGGCCACAGAGCATGGTGGAACTGGGCGACGTCACACCGCTGTTCGGCTTCGATCTCACCATCCACAGTGCGTTCGAGCTCGGCATCGGCATGGCGGCGAATCTGCAGATCGCCGCGGCGCTCGATCCGGTGCGCCGCGCGATCGACTTTGGCCTGGAGAACATGGTGCACGAAATCATCCGACCGCATATCCCGGTGCATGGTGGCCGCGTCGCGGTGCCGGACGGTCCCGGCCTTGGCGTCGAGCCGGACTGGGACGATATTGCGCGCTGCAAGATGGACAGCACGACGATCACGGCATAGCGGGAGAGCGACATGGCCGACACGGTCTATCAGCCGTACGCTGACAGCAGGCAGACCCCGCATCGCGTGCAGGGCTATGCGCGGACCTTCAGCCGCACGCCCGATGCACCGTTCGTCGAGCGACCTGTGACGCTGACCGAGCGCACCGGCCCGCTGGGTGTCGAGCGGCGGCTTGCCGTGGGTTCGGCGGATTTCACGCGCACCAGTCCGGACGGACCGCGGGCGCAGGGGCCGCTGATGCTGCTGCACGGCCGCGTGGTGGACGAGGACAACAATCCAGTCGCCGGCGCCATGGTGGAAGTCTGGCATGCCAACGCGTCGGGCAAATACATCCACGAGGATGACGGGTTCAACGCGCCGTTCGATCCCAACTTCACCGGCGGCGGCCGCGTGGTCACCGATGCCGATGGCCGCTTCACTATCATCACGGTGAAGCCGGGTCCGTACCGCGCGGGGCCGGCATCGTGGCGTGCGCCGCACATCCACTTTTCCATCATCGGCGCGAGCTGGATGGACCGAATGGTGACGCAGATGCATTTCCCGGGCGAACCGCTCAACGACTTCGACATGCTGCTGAACGCGGCGCCTGACGGGACGCCGCGCGAATCGATGATCGCGCGTGCGCTGCCGCCGAGCGTGGAGGCGGGCGACGCGTCGGCGTTCGAGCATGTGTTCGTGCTGCGCGGACACGCCGGGGGCAGACACGGTGCCTGATCCCAGCGTCTGGCAGACGATCGGCCCGTTCTTTCCGACGCGCCTGGCCGAAGCGTCCTGCACTGACCTGACGGAATTGCGCGGCAAGTCGGCGCGCGGCACGCGAATCACCTTGTCGGGCCAGATCCTGGAGCGCGATGGCCAGCCGGTGAAGAACGCCATCGTGGAAATCTGGCAGCCGGACGCCGAGGGGTTGTTCCCGCATCCCGCCGATCCGCGTGCGGCCTCGGCCGATCCGCATTTCCTCGGCTGGGGGCGCTGTGCGACCGACGCAAACGGCTGGTATCGCTTCCGCACCATCATGCCTGGCCGCCGCGCCGACAATGAAGGCGGCGCGAGGCTGCCGCACATCAACATGATGCTGCTGGCCTCCGGCATCATGCGCCGGCTGACCACGACGGTGTTCTTCGGCGACGACCCCGACAACGCGCAGGACCCGGCGCTGGTCGCGGTCCCTGGTGCGTTGCGCGCCCGGCTGTTCGCCCGTCGCGCGCCGGAGCTCGACCGTGTGACGGACGAAGCCTACCGCTTCGACATCGTCATCCAGGGCGCCGAGGAGACGCCGTTTTTCCTCGACTGACGCGCGTCATTGCGCAGTAACGGGTTGCCTGTGCGGCGCGGGCGGCAATGCTTCGGTGCCGATCACGCCCTCCGCCTCCAGGCGCGCAAGCTCCGCTGTCGACAGGCCCAGCAATTCACCCAGCACCTGGGCATTGTGTTCGCCGAGCGTCGGTGCCGGATGCCGTACCGCGAACGGGCGATCGTTCTCACGGAACGGCAACGACGGCTGGACATGCGGGCCGCAGAAGGCACGATCCACCGTCTGCCAGAAGCCGCGCGCTTCGAGATGCGGATCACTGGCAAGATCGTAGGGACAGCGCACCACGCCCGCGGCGACTCCAGCCGCCTGCAACTCAGTCATCGCCGCATCGGCGTCGCGCACGGCGGTCCATGCCTCGATCGCCTGTTCGATCGCGTCCTCGTGGGCGCGGCGGCCCTGCGCGGTGGCAAGAGTCGCATCGCCGGCAAGATCGCCGCGGCCGATCGCAGCGCACAGGCGTAGCCACATTGGATCATCGACCGCGGCGATGAAAATCCAGGCATCGTCACCGGCGCAACGGAAACAGCCATGCGGCACATGGCGCGGATGGCGGTTGCCGTGGCGTGGTTCGAGGCGGCCGGTCACCGACTGCTCGATCAGCCACGGGGCCACCATCGGCAGCATGCATTCGACCTGCGATATGTCGATATGCTGGCCTTCGCCGGTGCGCCGGCGATGCAACAGACCGATCAGCAGCGCCGCCGTCGCGTTCAGCCCGCCGATCGGATCGCCATACGCATAGTGGCTCAGCATCGGCGGTCCGTCGGCCGGACCGACCACGGTCGGCAGACCCGAAGCCTGTTCCAGCGTGAAACCATAGGCGCGGCCGAAGGCCCAAGGGCCTTGTGGGAACGCCGCCATGGATACCATCACCAGGTCTGGCTTCACCTCGCGTAGCGCGGGATAATCGAGCCCCAGCTTGGGCATCACCTCACGTGAGAAATTCTCCACCACCGCGTCGGCGCCAGCGACCAGGCGTTTCGCTAGTGCAATGCCTTCCGGCTTGGTCAGATCGAGCGTGATGCCGAGCTTGTTGCGGTTGAGGATCAGAAAATTCGGTCGCTTCTCGTACAGGTGTTGCTGATAGACGGCTGGCCGATGGTCGCTGCCGCGCCACCAGTCGAAATGACCGCATGCCTCGATTTTGATCACCTCGGCGCCGAGATCGGCCATCTGCCGCGTCACGATGGGGCCAGCCCAACCCATGGTGAAATCGACGATGCGGATGCCGGTGAGCGGCAGATCAGCATGTGGTGCTGCGGGATGCGACAGGGCAATCCGCACGCGATCGCTGTGACCTTCACCGGCGAGCGGTGCAGTGCCACCGCGCTTCGGCGGCGTTGCGGTCAGGCGCAGCGGCATCAGCGGAGCCTCGAATGTCGCACGGCCGATCGTTACTGGCACGAAGGCGCCATTGTCGCGATGCACCTGCTGGCGCAGCAGTTCCGTCATCTCTGGCACGATGGCGAACGGCACCTTGCGCTCCAGCGCTTCGGCGAACCATTCGGCGGCAGTGCGTTCGCGGAAGCGATGCGCGAACAGCGCCTCGATCGCATCGGCATGCAGCGCGCGCTCCGGCCCCACGGCATAGTTCGGGTTGGACGCCGTGTCCGGAATTCCCATCATCCCGCAGAATGAGCGCCATTGCTGCATGGTGGATACGCCAACGCCGATCCAGCCTTCGCGGCAGCGGAACACGCCAACCGGAAAGGTGCCGGGGAAGCGATTGACGCCCCAGCGGCCGCGCGGCCCTTGCGGGCCCTGGGCGGTGTGCGATTCCGATCCGACGACATTCGCCTCGTGGATGCTGACGGCGAAGCGTCGCGCGCGGCCGTTGCGTGCCAGCAGTCCGGTCATCGCGGCGATGCAGCTCGCCAGGGCACCGAAGATGTCGGCCTGATGATCGGTGATCGCGACCGGCCGCTCCTTCGGCCCGATCGAATGAACCATGCCGGCCAGCGCGCGGCACACCGCGTCCGTGGTGACGAAATCGCGGTACGGGCCGCTTTCACCGAACCAGGAGATGGCAATGACAACGAGGTTGGGATTCGTCTCGCGCAGGGCCGCATGCGCATGAGCATCCGGCGGGCGTGCATCGAGCAGTACGTCGGCGTCGGCGAGCGCGGCACGCACGGTGGCATCCGTATCGGCGATGACGCTGCGCTTGTTGGTGTTGAGCCAGGCGAAGTAGGCGCTCTCCCGCCGTCCGCCACCGACATCCGCCAGTGGCGGTTCGGCGCGCCCCGGATCGCCGCCCGGCGGTTCGACCTTGATCACCTCGGCGCCGAAATCGGCAAAGATCTTGCCGCAATATGCCAGCGCCGATCCGGTGCCCAGTTCCACCACCCGATACGCCGAAAGCGGCATGCGGCTGTTCCTCTTGAGGTCGATGCACGGTCAGGGTCACAATGAAAGCAGCGCCCACGCCGTTCGGCAACATGAGGTCAAATCAGATGGCAAAGCAACGACTCCTGCTGGTGCAGGCATTCACGCTGCCGGAGACGTCGCGCCATTACCTTCGGCCGGCTGGCGGGCCGAAGGAGGCGCAACTGATGAACTATCCTGATGTCGCGCATCTGCTGTCGGACGTGGACTGGGACTTGCATCCAGGTCCGACCGCGCCGCATGGCGGCTGGTATGTCGAGACGCGCGAGGAGTTCGCCGTCGTCGGCGTGGCGCGGCTGCCGATCGTGCGCGAGGCCTGCGAGAGTGGGCGATACGATGCCATCGTGCTGCTTGGCGGCGGCGATCCGGGCGTCACCGAGGCGCGCGAGATCGGCCAGCGCTACAACATCCCGGTGACCGGCTGCGCGCATTCCCAGATGCATATCGCGACGATGCTGGGCAACCGGTTCAGCGTCATCGACATCTCGGAAGCGCACAACATGCACTACTACAATCTGGTGGTGCAGTATCGCTTCACCGCGGAGTGCGCCTCGATCCGCGACATCGATTACCCGCTGCCGCGCCGGTCAAATCCGGACGCGCGACCGATCCAGTCCGAGAAGGCGCAGGCCGAACGCGGCGAGCGCTCGGAAATGCTGGAACGCTCGCTTGCCGAAGCAGTGGCGGCGATCGAGGAGGACGGCGCCGAGGTGATCATCCTCGGTTGCTCGGCGGCATTCTGGATGCGACCGCATCTGCAGAAGCGGCTGCACGATATGGGATGGGAAATCCCGGTGCTGGAGGGCTATGGCTGCGCCATCGAGATGGCGAAGCTGCTGGTCAATCTGCGCATGTCGGTGAGTGGTCTCGCATACCCGTCCGACCACCCGCGCAAATGGCGGCGGCGGAAGACTTTCTGACCGTCCACCACTTTCTTCGTCATGTCCGGGCTCATATGAGGTTTCCGGTGTCAATGGTTTATTGGGTCATCGATCGGCCTTTCTCTGCGGTCGGATGATCTGCAAGGTTGTGTCCTTACTTGGCATCTTTGCGGCTTGCTTGGTGGCTGTGTCGGGGTCAAGGGCC
>JBGPND010000044.1:0-30475 GCA_041487355.1 Acetobacteraceae bacterium
CCGACTGGCGCATGCGCGATCATCCGTCGACGCCGCCGGCGACACTGACGCGCGCGCGTGCGATCGCGATGGGGCATGGGCTGCGCTATGTCTACACGGGCAACGTGCACGACGCGGCGGGCGGCAGCACGTATTGCCATGGCTGCGGCGGCCTGCTGATCGGCCGCGACTGGTACGAGCTGACAGGCTGGGGGCTGGACGCAGCCGGCCGATGCCGCACCTGCGGCACGACGGCGTCTGGTGTGTTCGAGCCAAAACCCGGCACGTGGGGCCGCAAACGCCAGCCGGTGCAGTTTCGCCAGTGACGGTCGGCTGATGGATAAAATCAAACGGATGGCCCGCGTGCCTCAACTTCAGCTATGGGTAGTTTCGTGACGTTAACCGATCAGTAGGCCAAGGTCTGGATTTCGCCGCAAAGCTGACGCTCCGTTGCATCGCGAGTCAGCTTGTGACATCGTTCGCATATTGTTCTTCAAGGCGATCATGGCGGATGGCAGCGCGATAGAGTGGACGGACGCGACGTGGAACCCGGTGACGGGTTGCACGAAGATCACGGCCGGCTGCGACAATTGTTATGCGGCACGCTTCTCCGAGCGGTTCCGCGGAGTGCCGGGCCACCCGTTCGAAAATGGCTTCGATCTGACGCTCCGTCCGGAACGGATCGCGCAGCCGCTTTCCTGGCGGCGCCCTCGGATGATCTTCGTCAACTCGATGAGTGATCTTTTCCACAAGGGCGTGCCGCGGGACTTCATCGATCGGGTATTTGACACCATGGAGACGGCCGGCTGGCACGTCTTCCAGGTGCTCACCAAGCGCAGCTCGCTGATGCGGGACTATCTCCGTCGGCGTTACCGCGGAGCCACGCCTCACGCCCACATCTGGCTCGGGGTGTCGGTCGAGGACAGACGCGCGAGAACCCGGATCGAGCATCTGCGGGAAGCGCCGGCGGCAATCCGCTTTCTATCCATCGAGCCTCTGATCGGACCGGTCGGGGCCATGAACCTGGACGGGATCCATTGGGTCATAGCCGGCGGCGAAAGCGGTCCCAACGCGCGGCCGATGCACGTCGATTGGGCCCTCGACGTACGCAACCAGTGCGCCGAACAGGGCGTCGCCTTCTTCTTCAAGCAGTGGGGCGGAATGCGACCCAAGTCGGGCGGCAGGTCCCTGGACGGACGCGAATGGAACGAACTGCCGGACAGCGCTCCTGCTCGGGCAGTCGCCTGACGTGGCCGCCGCGCCCGAGCACTACGCCGGTCGCGAACAAGCCTATGTGAAGCACTTCCTGCTCAGGAACTACTTCTCCGATCTGATCCATAAGGTCGCCAGCGGGTACGACAACATCGTCTACGTCGACGGTTTTTCGGGCCCATGGCAGAGCGCGGACGACGATCTGCGAGACACCTCGTTCGGAATCGCGCTCGGCGCAATGCGGAGCGCCAAGGCGGCCTGGAAGCTGCAAGGTCGCGACGTGCACATGCACGCGATGCTGGTGGAGAAGCGCGCGCGAGCCTTCCGGGAGCTCCAAAAGGTTCCCGCCAAGTATCCGGATATCGACGTCCGTCCCTATCGCGGAGAGTTCGTACCGCTCGTCCCGACGCTCCTGCGCGATATGCCGCAGAAATCGTTCGCGTTCATCTTCATCGATCCAAAGGGATGGCGGATCGACATCGACGCCTTGGCGCCCCTCCTTCGCAGGCCGAACGCCGAGGTTCTGTTCAATTTCATGTTCGATTTCATCAACCGGGCGGCGTCAATGTCCGATCCGGCGATCGTCGCAGGACTGGACGCCCTGATCAAGACCGGCGGCTGGCGCGAGCGCTTGATCTCGGCTCGACCCGAAGGTTCGCGACCACTGGCCGACATCCGGAAAGAGATACTTGTAGACGCCTTCTCGCAGACACTGGCCGAGGTCGGCAGATACGACTTCGTCGCAGAAACCCCGATCTTTCGGCCGCTGGCAGACTGGACGCTCTATTCGCTAATCTACGCGACCCGGCAGCCGCCCGGCATCGAGGTCTTCCGAAAGGCGCAGATAAAGACGCTGCGCGAGCAGGAGACCGTCCGCGGAAACGTGCGTCAGGCGAAGTACAGCGGCCCGCAGATGGATGCGTTCCTACCGTCTGAGATGACGTCCAGCGAGACCGAAGTCTATCTTGCTTCGGAACGCCTGGCGGCAGAGCGGATGCTGCTTGATTTGGCCGACGCGACCCCTCCGAGGACCTACGGGGAAGTGTGGCCGAAGGTACTCGCGAAGCACGCGGTGAGGAAGACCGATCTCAACAGGATCGCGGCTGCATTCAGGAAGGACGGTCGCCTCGTCTTCCCTGACTGGGAGCCTGGCAAGCGGGTCCCGTCGAACGCGTGGCACCTGCACAGCCGGATAAGACGGGAGTAGCCAAGAGCGAATGAACGGCTGACGCAGTATTCGCGAGGGGTACGCGTGCGAACCGCCGGCTGGTATTGTTCGCTAGCCGGTCACCAGCCGCCCGACACCCTCGATCACACTGTCCCAGTCATCGACCTCGCGGTTCTCCGGCGCGACCATGACATGCTGCACGCCTACCGCTGCATAGCCCGCGATGCGATCGCGCAACTCGCCCTGATCGCGTCCGTTCCACTGCATGCGCATCGAGATAGTGAACCCGGCATCCGGCCGCTCAGCGCGCAGGCGCTGCACGATCGGCGCGGCTTGCTCCGGCGTTTCGCGGCTGCCATGCCAGCCATCGGCGATACGCGTCGTGCGCTTCAACGCTGCCTCGGAGCTGCCGCCGATCCAGATCGGGATATGGCTGATCGGCAGCGGCGTCATCGTCATGTCGGTGATTTCGGCCGGAATGTATTTGGCACGGAACGTCACCGGGTCCTGCGTCCACACCGCGCGCATCATCGCGATGCCTTCGTCCATCCGACGGCCCCGCTCATGAAACGGGGCGCCGAGTGCGGCGAACTCGGCTTCCAGCCAGCCGACGCCGGCACCGAGGATCAGTCGCCCACCCGACAGGTTGTGCAGCGTCGCCAGTTCCTTGGCCAGCGGCAGCGGATGGCGCATCGGCAGCACCAGCACGCTGGTGCCGAGCCGCACCCGCTGTGTCACCGCGGCGACCCAGGTCAGCGTCAGCACCGGGTCGTAGAACAGCGGCGAGCGCGGGAAGCTCTTGCGTGGCACAATGATGTGCTCGCTGACCCAGACATCGCTCAATCCCAGTGCTTCGGCGCGCAACGCATAGCGTCGAATCAGCTCCGGCCTTGCCTGCTCGCCGGCGTGGGGCAGATGAATTCCGAGTTGCATTGCTTGCCTTCCTTACCTGTTCGACCACAATGGCATCGTACATAACGGGAGGGGACAACACATGCCACCTGAAACCGGTGCAGCGCAGTGGGACTCGCCGGCGCCGATACGCTATCCGGATCGCAACATCGTATCCCTCGATCCACGCTTCGCGCGAATCGCCCTCGGCCATGCGGCGATCGAACGCATCGCCGGCGGGTGCCGCTTCACCGAAGGCCCGGTGTGGTTTGGCGACACCCGCCAGCTTCTGTTCAGCGACATCCCGAACGACCGCATCATGCGCTGGGACGAGGAGACCGGGGCGGTCAGCCTGTTCCGCAGGCCGTCGCACTATGCCAACGGCAACACGCGCGACCGTCAGGGCCGGCTGATCACCTGCGATATGGACAGTCAGCGGCTGACCCGCACCGAATATGACGGCACGATCACCGTGCTGGCGGACACGTTCGACGGTAAGAAGCTGACCGGGCCGAACGATGTGGTGGTCAAGTCCGACGGCTCGATCTGGTTCAGCGACAACGGCGCCGGCATCCGCGGCAACTACCTGGGGCACAAGGCGCCGCAGGAACTGCCGTTCCGCGTCTACCGGATCGACGGCAGGACCGGTGAGCTGACGATTGCGATCGGCGACATGCAGCGGCCGAACGGGCTGTGCTTCTCACCCGACGAAACGCGGCTCTATGTCGTCGACACGCCGGCGGGAACCAAGACGACGCATGTCTACGACATCGTGGAGAACGGCACGAAGGCTGTGAACGGGCGCGTGTTCTTCGATGCGACCCCGGGCTTTGCCGACGGCATCCGTTGCGATACCGAAGGCAATGTGTGGTGCGGCTTTTCCGGCGGCGAGGGTCAGGACGGCGTCGCCGTGTTCGCCCCCGACGGCACGCTGATCGGCCGCATCCTGCTGCCGGAACGCTGCGCCAATGTCTGCTTCGGCGGGGTGAAGCGGAACCGCCTGTTCATGGCCGCGAGCCAGTCGATCTACGCGCTGTATGTGGAGGCGCAGGGCGCGCCGGGCGACTAGCGGGGCGCGCACGCGTCAGCCGAAAAGGCAAAGGTTTACCGCAGAGACGCAGAGGGCACAGAGCAGAACTTGCAATACCCGATAGAATATCGGAAGGGAGATCGGTCATGAGCGGCCATGCGGCGGATTTCACGGGCGGTATCCCGGACTATTACGATCGGTATTTGGGCCCTGTGCTTTTCACCGACTTTGCCGACGATATCGCCCAACGGACGGCTGCGGCGGGTCCAGCACGCGTGTTGGAGCTCGCGGCGGGCACCGGGATTGTCACGCGCCGGTTGCGCGATCGGTTGCCGGCGGACACGCACCTCACCGCGACCGATCTCAATCCGTCGATGCTCGCGGTGGCTCGCACAAAATTCCAACCCGGCGAGCAAGTGGACTTTCAGCAAGCCGATGCCACCGCCCTGCCATTTCCCGATGGTGCATTTGATGCCATTGTTTGCCAGTTCGGCGTGATGTTCTTCCCCGACAAGAACAGGTCCTATCGCGAGGTTCACCGCGTCCTGGCGCCCAACGGTCGCTATCTCTTCAACGTTTGGGACCCGAGCAGGGGCCTCCATCCCACAACCGAGGTCGTCGCCAGCTTCTTTCCGGTCGATCCACCGCAATTCTACAAAGTTCCTTTCAGCTATCACCGGATTGATCCAATCAAAGATTCTCTGGAGGCCGCCGGGTTCATTGACCTGAGAATTGCCGTACTGACCTTTGAGAAGGAGATCGTGAACGCTGGCTCCTTCGCGCGCGGGCTGATCCATGGGAACCCAATTGTCGATGAAATCCGAAAGCGCGGCGGCGTCGATCCTGATCGTATCGTTGATGCCCTGACTGTCGCTCTGCGCCAACAATACGGCGCTGATCCCGCGCCGATGACGCTACAGGCGATCGTCATCGAGGCGACGAAGAGATAGAAGAATTTTAGGGCCCTAATTGGCCACCCGATCGAAACGACAGAAATCGACGTGTGCGATGGGTTGAAGCAAGAGTGAGCCGCCCGACCATCCACGCCTTCCCGAGGTTGTTGCGCACTCACCCCGGGATTGCTTGGCTGGGTGATCCCCGGATCAAGTCCGGGGACGGCCACCGCGGCGCTCCTCGCAATGACGTGGGGCGGCGTGGCAACGTCTGGAGGTCTTGCTACGTCACTCAAACCACCTGCACGTCTTCCCAGAACCCGAAGCGCCCGCCGACCTGCTGCATCGAAGGGCGCGGCGCCTCGTAGGACCAGGCGGCGCGCTTGTGGCGAACGCCGTCGATCACCACGTCGTAGAATTGCACGCCGTGCGGGCAGGCGAGATCCGATTCCGTCCTGTGCGTCTTCTCCAGCCATTCCATGCGCACGGCGGAACTGGGAAAATACTGGTAGCCGCCGGATTCGACGATGTCGTCGCTGTTGGCGATCTCGTGGCCGTTCAGGACTGCCTTCATTCTCGGATCCTCCTGGAATGAGATGACACAGAAAGTATGGCGACGAGCCGCTCGTCGCAACCCTCCTCAAGGCGCCACGTAGATCATCCACGACACGCCGACGGGGCCAGTCCGGCTGCCTCATACCGACCCAATGCCTTGCGGGACTCCCAACTTGTCGCCAAGGTTAACGCGATGGGAAATCTCCCCTGGCATTTGCATGGATAATCGAGACCAGGAGAATGGTTCGCGGGGCAGGAAGGTTCTGGCACGGCGCCCGTGAGTACGTCACTCATGCGGTCGTGGGCGGCGCGATTCTCACGCTGACGGGCTTCGCCCCAGAGGAATGGTTGGCGCGCGTCGTACATACCACGCATGTTCCGGAGGGCGTGCTGCACCTGTGGGCTGCGGGAATTGACGTAAGGGCGGTCATTGTCGTCATCGGCATGACGATCATCGTGGGCGACCTGCTTTGGCGCCGGCGATCCGCACAGCCGGCACTCGCCCATAGCAGGTTCGTTTCGACGATAGATCCGGCAAGGCCATTCAGTGCGTTGCCGATACAGCCAGCACGAGGCGCCGAGCCGGCCGAGGCAGCGGGGCCTGCGCTGCAGGTCAGTTACGGCCGGACGCCCGATGGGGTTCGTCTTGCCTATGCGAAGATCGGTCACGGACCGCTTCTGGTCAAAGCGGGGCATTGGCTCACGCATCTGCAGCACGATTGGGAAAATCCAGCCCGGCGCAATTTCCTGCAGCGGCTCGGCAAGGGCCGCACGCTGATGTGCTACGACTCGCGTGGCGTTGGTCTATCGGATTGGGACGTCGAGGATATTTCGCTCGAAGCCTGGGTCACCGATCTCGAGACCGTTGTGGAGGCCGCCAAAGTCGATCGGTTCGCACTTTACGGCGCCTCCCAAAGTAGTTCGGTCGCCATCACCTATGCCGCTCGACACCCGGAACGCGTCTCTCATCTGATTCTCTACGGCGGCTTTGCGCAAGGATGGATGCATCGTGCCGGCGCCAATGTGGAGGCGCACAAGGCGATGGTAACATTGATGCGCCTCGGATGGGACCAAGAGAATCCGGCGTTCCGCCAGATGTTCACGGCACAATTCATGCCCGATGCATCGAAGGAGCAGTTCGATGCATTTACCGAACTGGGTCGGAAATGTACGTCATCTGAATGCGCCGCGAGATACCTGGAAGCTGTCGGCGATGTGGATGTCGCCGAGCTACTTCCGCGAATTGCCGTGCCAACTCTGGTGATGCATGTTCTTGGTGACGTGCGGGTGCCGTTCGAATGCGGCCGTCAGTTGGCTGCCGCCATACCTGGCGCGCACTTCGTTGCACTTCCAGGCCGCAATCACGTTCTCCTGCCAGGCGATCCGGCTTTGGAACGGATGTTCGATGAAATTGACCTGTTCCTGCAGGTATGATCCGTGCCTAAGGGGTCGTCCGGAGACTTTGTGAGTCATCGGATTGTCGAACGCACCATCGGTTGGCTTGGCCGTTGTCGCCGTGTCGCCGAGTGTCCGCCGGGGATTTGGCCTATAGCTTGGCAGGTGGCGATGGAGTTGGATCGGGCGGCTATGGACAGCTGCGTCCACACATCACGTTTCTCGACGGCGGGCACAGAGATGCAATACCCGTGATCGGATCTGTCCTCTGCTTTTTGGGCGAGCGGATTGCTGGATGCGGTGCGATATTCTGCAGCCAAACCAAGAGCTGACGGCCGGCTGACCGAATGTCTGCTGGCATGATGCAAGCATTCCATCAGTACTCGATCCCGGCGCTGTGGCTTGCGTGGTTGATCTATTGGTGCGTTGCCGCGATCGGCGCCAAGGCGACCCGCCGTCAGGAGAGCGTGGCCTCGCGGCTGTCGCATCTTCTCCCGTTGTTCCTGGGCGTTGGCCTGCTGGCCTCGTCGCATCTGGCCGGTCCCTGGCTGGCCGTGCGCTTCCTGCCCCGCGCGACGGGCTGGTTCTGGCTGGGCTTCAGTCTCGTCGTGCTGGGTCTGGCCTTCGCCGTCGCGGCACGCGCATGGCTCGGCGGCAACTGGAGCGGCACGGTGACCTTGAAGCAGGACCACGAGCTGATCAGGAACGGCCCCTATCGCTGGGTGCGGCACCCGATCTACACCGGCCTGCTCCTTGCGGTCCTTGGCTCGGCAATCGCGCTTGGCGAGTGGCGTGCGCTGGTGGGCCTGGCGCTGATCACTGTCTCCTTCCTGCGCAAGATCGGCATCGAGGAGCAGTTTCTCACGCAGCAGTTCGGCGACGCCTACACGCGCTATCGTGCCGAGGTTCCGGCCCTGCTTCCGGTGCCGCGTCGCGGCACCGCCTGAAGGGTCAATGCAGCATACGGCTGCCGATCCGCTCATTGTCGTAGCCGGCCGCCAGTGCCGTATAGCGGAACACCAGGTCCTCGAATGCCGCCCTGCTTTCCGGCGTGGCCGCGCTCCTGGCGAGGGCGCGAAACTCCTCGGCCAGCTCGAGCAGCCTGGGCGGCGTGAGTGGCAGGGGGTGCACGTGATCGACGTGCATGGCGGCGCCCTGATTTTCGGCGCGGCTGGTCGGCCGGGTCCTGGTTCGCAGCATTTCGGCCTGGACGATGCTTGCCCTTTCGCAAGCGCGCGCGACCGCGTGCGTGATTTCGACACTGCGCATGATGAGCTCGATGCTGCGTGCGATGAGCTCGCTGCTGCGTGCGATGATGCGCGCGCTGTTCAGCGATGTCGCTGCGGCGCGTTGGATCAGATCAGTATTCGGTCGGGCCGATGTGTCTGAACCCGGCATAACGATGAAGCTAGCATGGATTCGTCGTCGCGAGGCAGTGATCTACGGCAAGGCTGTTGAACTCTGGCGCTTCGACGCATATCTTACCCCAGAACAAGGGCAAACTGTGAGGCAGCATTATGTCAGCGGCCCTTCTTGCCGAGGTCGTCGATCAGGACGGCGTCGTCGCCGCCGATCGCCTGACCGCAAAGCTTAGGATCAGCAAGCTTGAGCTGGCCTTGGCGCTGGGCCTGTCGCGCGATGCGGTATCGAAGACGGCACGGCTGAAGTCGCCGGCGACGCAGGCGCGGCTGCGCGACGTGCTGGAGATCATGAACCGGGTACTGCCGTGGGCCGGTTCGGTGGCGCAGGCCTTCGCCTGGTACCGCTCGCAGCCATTGCCGTCATTCGGCGACCAGACCGCCGAGGACCTCGTCAAGGAAGGCCGCGCCGAGGCGGTGAAGACCTACCTCAACCGGATCGCCGTCGGCGGCTACGCTTGAGGCTGGTCCGCCCGGTCTACCGGGCACATCATCCACGCTGGTCGTTCGATCCGCATTCCGGCGCCGGTGCCGCGCGTTTCGGCGGTCGCTTCAATCCGGTCGGCGTGGCGGCGCTCTATGCCTCGCTGCGTCTGGAGACGGCGTGGCTGGAGGCGCAGCAGGGTTTTCCGTTCAAGGCGCAGCCGATGACGCTGTGTGCCTATGACGTGGACTGCGCCGACATGGTCGATCTCACCGATCCGGCGATGCTGGCCGATCTCGGCGTCACGTCGGATGTCCTGGCCTGTCCCTGGGAGGATATGGCCGCGCGCGGCGTGCGGCCGCCAAGCTGGCAGCTCGCCGAGCGGTTGATCGGGGCCGGACATGTCGGCGCGTTGACCCGCAGCTTCGCCCCGGGCGCGACCGCGGACGACATCAATGCGGTGTTCTGGCGCTGGTCGGGCGACAAGCCGCACAAGGTGCGCGTCATCGACCACCACGAGCGCCTGCCCCGCACGCAAGAGAGCGTGTGAAGCAATAGACGAACACCACGTCCGACTGTCATTGCGACCGCCGCGAAGGCGGCGGGAAACAATCTCGCGGTCGGTGCGCACTCACCCCGAGCTTGCTTCGTCGCTGCTACCCAACCGCGGCACGGCGCCGCTTCCTCGCGGGAACCGCCTGGGGCGGCGCGGCTTCGTCCGGATTTGCCAGCGCGTTCAACAGTGCCTCGCGCAGCAGAGCGAGTTTGCGTTCGTTCTCCACTTTCAGCCCGAACACGTCCTTCACGTAGAACACGTCCACCGCGCGCACGCCGTAGGTGGTGACATGCGCCGAGGCGATCTGCAGCCCCTGCTCGCTGATCGCCGCGGTGACGTCGTGCAGCAGGCCGGGGCGGTCGCGGCCGTTCACTTCCAGCACGGTGTGCGTGTTGGAGGCATGATTGTCGAACACCACGCGCGGCGGCACGTGGATCGCGCGCATGCGCTGCCCCAGCAGCACCTTCGACATCTTGCGAATTTCCGCGGCGAGGCGCAGCCGGCCCGACAGCGCCTGCTCGATCAGCACGGCGAGGCGCGCGAGCCGGTGCGGCGCGTCGAAAGCGCCCCCCGCGGCGTCCTGGATCCAGAACGTGTCCAGCGCCATGCCATTGGTCATGGTGTGGATGCGGGCATCGACGATGGACGCGCCGGCGACGGCGAGAGCGCCGGAAATCCTGCTGAACAGCCCGGCATGGTCGGCGCAGTAGACGGTGACCTCGGTTACCGCGCGCGCCGGCAGCGGCTGGGTTTCCACCGTCAGCGGTGCCTTGCGTGCCTCGGCGTCGCGCACCATGCGGGCGTGGCGCGCGTGGGTATCCGGGTCGAAGGACAGCCAGTAGCCGGGATAGCCGAGCGAGGTGAAATGCTCGATATCCTGCTTCGACCAGTCCGACAGCAGTACGGCGGCGGCGTGCCGCGCGCGCTGCACGCGCACGTCGCGCTCGGTGGTGGAAAGCCCGCCGGCCAACACTTCCGCTACGCGCGCGTAGAGCTCGCGCAGCAGCGTCGCCTTCCAGCCGTTCCACACCTTGGGCGACACGGCGCGCATGTCCGCGACAGTCAGCACCAGCAGCAGGCGCAGGCGCTCGGGTGACTGGATCGTGTCGGCGACATCGAGGATGGTCTTCGGATCGTCGATGTCGCGCTTGAATGCGATCGTCGAGAGCAGCAGGTGGTGCAGTACCAACCAGGATACGGTCTCGGTCTCCTCGGCGGAGAGGCCCAGAGTCGGCCCCACCTTGAGCGCAACCTCCGCGCCGAGCTCCGAATGATCGCCGCCGCGGCCCTTGGCGATGTCGTGCAGCAGCATCGCCAGATAGAGCGCCCGGCGTGACTGCAGATGATCGACCAGGCTGCTGGCAACCGGCGCGATCTCCGCCAGCTCGCCGCGCTCCATCATGTTCAGCACGCGCACCGCCTCGATCGTGTGCTCGTCCACGGTGAACACGTGATAGGTGTCGAACTGCATCTGCCCGACGATACGCGCCCAGTCGGGGATGAAGCGGCCGAGGAAGCCGGTCTCGTTCAGGATCGAGAGCCAGCGCGCGCCATCGGGATGCGGGCTGGCCCGGTGGTGGTCCGGCTCGCGCCCGCACATCAGCTCCATGAACAGCGCAGCGGCCTTCGGGTCGCCGCGCAGCTCCACGGCGCGGCGCTCATTCTGGATCAACGAGCGCACTGCCAGCGGATGCAGTTCCAGATTGCGGTCGCGCGCCACCTGCAGGATGCGCAGCATCTGGATCGGCTCTTTGTCGAAGTCGCGCCCCGGCATCGGCAGCAGGGCGCCTTCCGCCAGCACGAAGCCGGCCTGCACCAGCGCCTTGTCGGTCTCGGCGGCGATGGCGGGTGGGCCGAGCGCCTCCCGCAGGATGCCCGGCTCCAGGATGCGCGTGAGGCGTGAAATCTCCCGCGCCGTCAGGAAGTAGTGGCGCATGAAACGTTCGACGCCGTCCTGCCGGCCGTGGCGGGTGTAGCCCATGCGGGCGCCGACCACCGGCTGCAGGTCGAAGGTCAGCCGTTCCTCGGCGCGGCCGGCGACATAGTGCAGATGGAAGCGCACCGTCCAGAGGAACTCCCAGGCGCGGCGGCCATGCTTCGCCTCGGCCGGGGTCAGCACGTCGCCGACATCGGCGAGCTCGCCCATCGTCTGGGTGTCGTAGACGTAGCGCGCGATCCAGTAGAGCGTCTGCAGGTCGCGCAGGCCGCCGCGGCCTTCCTTCACGTTCGGCTCGACGACGAACGGGCTGTCGCCATAGCGGCGATGGCGTACGTCGCGTTCGGCTTGCTTGGCGGCGATGTAGTCGGCGACGCCGGCCTCCTTGCAGGCGGCGCGGAAGCGGGCGTGGAATTCCGCGAACAGCGGGGCGTCGCCGGCGATATGCCGCGCATCGAGCAGTGCGGTGCGGATCGTGGTGTCCTTGGCGCCTTCGATCAGGCAATCCTCGATCGACCGCGTGGCATGGCCGACTTTCACGCCGAGGTCCCACAGGAAGTAGAGCATGTACTCGACCACCTGCAGCGTCTGCCGCGTCGGCTCGCTGGCCGTCAGGAACAAGAGGTCGATGTCGCTGAACGGGGCGAGCACGCCGCGGCCATAACCGCCGGTGCCGGCGACCGAGAGATGCTCCGGTTCGCCGAGCCCGGTATCGGCGATGGCGTGTTCATATAGGGAGGAGATCAGCCCGTCGGTCAGCTTGCCGAGCAGGCGCGCGGCCTGCAGCCCGGTGATCTGCTCCTGCTCGAAGGCGTGCTGCACATGCTGCTGGATGCGGGCCTGGTGGCGGCGGAACGCAGCGAGGGCGGCGTCGCGCGAGACCGGACCGCCTTCCTCGGCGAGCGCGGCAAGCGCGGCGGAGAGAACGGAGGCGGCCGCCTCGGGGGCTTTCGGCAAGGGGACTGGGGTCAGCATCTGCGCAATCGTACTAGTTCTCCGCCGCGTCGGGAACTGCCAGCATTGCTTTCAGGCGATACAATGTGTCCAGCGCCTCGCGCGGGCTCATCCGGTCCGGTTCCAGGGCGGCGATCGCCGCGGCCAGCGGATCGGACTCTGGTGCAGATGGGGTTTCCGACGACTGCGCGGAAGGCGCCGCGGCGAACAACGGCAATGCGGTGAGCGGCGCGCCCGCCGCGCCGAGCGGGCCGCCGTGCTTTTCCAGAGACGCGAGCAGCGACGCGGCTCGACGCACCACCGGCGCCGGCACCCCGGCCAGTTCCGCGACATGCACGCCCCACGAGCGCCCCGCCGCGCCGGCGGCCACTTCGTGCAGGAAGACCACCGTCCCCTTCCATTCCTTCACCCGCATGGTGTGCGGCTTGAGCCGCGGCAGCCGGTCGGCGAGTTCGGCAAGCTCGTGGAAGTGTGTGGCGAAAATGGTGCGGCAGCGAATCGCCGAGTGCAGCGCCTCCAGCACCGCCCAGGCGATTGCCAGCCCGTCCAGCGTCGCGGTGCCGCGGCCGATCTCGTCCACCACCACCAGCGAGCGCGGGCCGGCCTGGTGCAGGATCGCGGCGGTCTCGGTCATCTCCACCATGAAGGTCGAGCGCCCACGCGCCAGGTCGTCCGCGGCGCCGACGCGGGAAAACAGCCGGTCCACCACGCCGATGGTGGCGCTTTCGGCGGGAACCGGCAGCCCGGCCTGGGCCAGCACGACGATCAGCGCGTTCTGCCGCAGGAAGGTGGATTTGCCAGCCATGTTCGGCCCGGTCAGCAGCAGGACGCGCTGCTCCGGCGACAGGTCGCAATCGTTCGGCACGAAGGCCGCGTGTCCCGCCAGCGCCGCCTCCACCACCGGGTGGCGGCCGGACCTCACCAGGAACTCGTCGCCGTCGGTCACCAGTGGGCGGCACCATGTGCCGGACTCGCCCAGCTTCGCCGCCGACTGGACGGCGTCGAGGAAGGCGAGCGCGTCGGCGCAGGCGGCAAGCGCATCCGATTGGATCAGTGCCTCCTGCACCAGTTGCGCAAACACCGCGCGCTCGCGGGCCGCGGCGCGTTCGCCGGCTTCGGCGATGCGGCGATCGAGGTCCGCGAGCTCTGGCGTGGTGAAGCGCGCGCCATTGGCCATGCCCTGGCGCAGCGTCAGCTCGGGGAAGTCGCGCAATTTCTCGACGGCGGCCGCGGGTGCCTCGATGACGTAGCCGAGCTGGGCGTGGTGGCGGATCTTCAGGCTGGCGACGCCATAGCGTTGCGCATAGTCGAGCTGCAGCGTCGCCAGCACCCGGCGGCTGTCGTCGCGCAGTGCGCGCTCAGCGTCGAGTTCGGCATCGAAACCCGGGCGGATGGCGTTGCCGTCGTCCAGCCGATGCGGCGCCGGATCGGCCAGCGCGTCGGTAAGGCGCTGTTCGAGCGACGGAACGACCTGAAGGGCGGCGTGCGCGGCTTCCAGCATCGCAGGCAGCCGCTGTGGGTGCACCTCCCCCGCACCCACGCCGTCATGGCCGTCCCCGGCCATGACGTGTTGGCGCGGGGGAGGTGTACTCAGCGCCGCCGCGGCGGCCCGCGCGGCGCGGAGGCCGTCGCGCAGGGTGGCGAGGTCGCGCGGCCCGCCGCGGTTGACCGACAGCCGCGCGAGGGCGCGCGCGATGTCGGGCGTGGAGCGCAGGGCGGGGCGCAGCCGCTCGTCGGCGTCGTGTTCGGCGAGCAGCCAGGACCAGGCATCCTGGCGCGCCGCGATCGCCGCGGGGTCGGTGAGCGGCGCGGCCAGCCAGCCCGCCAGCATGCGCGCTCCGGCGGGGCTGAGCGTTCGCTGCACGGTGCCGAACAGGGTATGCAGCGTGCCGCCGTCGCGCGCACGATGGATTTCCAGGCTGGCGCGCGTCGCCGCATCCATCGACAGCAGTCCGGCGCTGCCTTGCGGCGCCGGGCGCGCCAGACGCGGCAGCGTGCCGGCCTGGGTGGCACGCACATAGTCCACCGCCATCACGGCTGCGATCGCCTCGGCATCGGTGAAGCTGCCGAACGCGTCGAGGCTGGCGACACCGAATGTCTCCGCCAGCCGGCGGCGCGCCACCAGGGGCGGCGATGGCGCGACATCGGGGGCACGTTTGTCCGCCCACTCGCCGAGCGGCAGGGTCGGCGGGGCGAGAATCTCCACCGGTTCCAGCCTGCCGAGCAGGCTGGCAAGGTCGGCCTGGGCCAGCGCCATCGTCTCGAACAGGCCGGTGGAGACATCGAGCCAGGCCGCCCCGACGCCGTGTTGGCCGTCCTGCGCCAGCGCGAGCAGCAGATTGACCCGGCCGGCCTCCAGCAGCGCCTCCTCGGTGATGGTGCCGGGGGTGACGAGGCGCACCACCTCACGGCGGATCGGCGCCTTGCCGGTGCGCGCCTTGGGGTCCTCCATCTGTTCGGCCACCGCCACGCGGAAGCCGCGGCGGATCAGCCGCGCGAGGTAGGCCTCGGCCGCGTGCTGCGGCACGCCGCACATCGGCACCGGGCTGCCGTTATGCTCGCCGCGCTGCGTCAGTGCGATGTCGAGGGCGGCGGCGGCGGCTTCGGCATCCGAGAAGAACAGCTCGTAGAAATCGCCCATGCGGAAGAACACCAGCGCGTCCGGGTGCGCTTCCTTGGCGGCGAACCATTGTGCCATCGCCGGCGTGGCGCCGGCGGATTGGGGGACTGGGGCCATCAGTCCCGGTGTACCTCACGTCGCCGGCACTGCGAAGCACCGACGCGCCGCTGTTCCGTGAAGCCGCCAGCTTCCCTCCGCTGCCGCTACCCTCCATGATGCAGGCAGCCGCGACGAGATATGACCGGGGGAAACACGATGGCCGACGGCAGCATCGACACGCGCACCGCACGCATCTCGGCCGAAGAGGCACTTGCGCTGCATGCATCCGGGCGCCCGGGCAAGCTCGAGACGCGCATCTCCAAGCCGATCACCACGGCGCGCGACCTGTCGCTCGCCTATTCGCCTGGCGTGGCCGAGCCCTGCCTGCACATCCAGCGCGATCCGTCGCTCGCCTACGACTACACGACCAAGGGCAACATGGTCGCGGTGGTCTCCAACGGCACCGCGGTGCTGGGGCTGGGCAATCTCGGCGCCTTGGCATCGAAGCCTGTGATGGAAGGCAAGATCGCGCTGTTCAAGCGCTTCGCCGATATCGACGGCATCGACCTGGAGATCGACTCGGAGAATATTGACGACGTCGTCAATGCCGTGCGTTTCCTCGCCGGCTTCGGCGGCATCAACCTGGAGGACATCAAGGCGCCCGAATGCTTCGTGATCGAGCAGCGGCTGCGCGAACTGATGGACATCCCGGTGTTCCACGACGATCAGCATGGCACCGCTATCGTCGCGTCGGCGGGGCTGATGAACGCCTGTCATCTCACCGGACGGGAATTGCGCGACACGAAGCTGGTGGTGAACGGCGCCGGTGCGGCGGCCATCGCCTGCGTCGAGCTGCTGAAGGCGATGGGCATGCGACCGGAGCATGTCGTGCTGTGCGACACCAAGGGCGTGGTCTACCAGGGCCGCACCGAGGGCATGAACCAGTGGAAATCCGCCCACGCCGCCGCCACCAAGGCGCGCACCTTGTCCGAAGCGCTGGACGGCGCCGATGTGCTTTTCGGCCTGTCGGCGAAGGGCGCGGTGACCAAGGAGATGGTCAGCCGCATGGCGGACAAGCCGATCATCTTCGCCATGGCGAACCCCGATCCGGAGATCACGCCTGAAGCGGCGCGGGAAGCCAAGCCGAACGCGATTATCGCCACCGGCCGCAGCGACTATCCGAACCAGGTCAACAACATTCTCGGTTTCCCCTACATCTTCCGCGGCGCGCTTGATGTGCGTGCCAGCACGATCAACGAGGCGATGAAGATCGCGGCGGCCGAGGCGCTGGCCAATCTCGCCCGTGAGGACGTGCCGGACGAGGTGCACACCGCCTCGACCGGCCGGCGGCTCACCTTCGGGCCTGACTATATCATCCCGAACGCATTCGATCCGCGGCTGATCTCCCGGGTGCCGCCGGCGGTGGCGCGCGCGGCGATGGACAGTGGCGTGGCGCGCAAGCCGCTGGTCGATCTGCGCCGCTACGCGCGGGAGCTTTCGGGCCGGCTCGATCCCACCGCGGGGGCGCTCGACGCGATCATGGAAAGCGTGCGCGCCAATCCGCGTCGGGTGGTGTTCGCCGAGGGCGAGGAGGAGAAGGTGGTGCGCGCCGCCGTCGCCTACCGCAACGCCGGCTATGGCAGGCCGGTGCTGATCGGTCGCGAGGATCGGGTGAAGGCGACAATGGCGAGCCTTGGTCTCGGCGTGGTGGAAGGGATCGAGATCCACAACGCGCGCCTGTCCGGTGCGAATCGGAATTATGTCGACTTCCTGTATGGCCGCCTGCAGCGCCGTGGCTTGCTGCAGCGCGACTGCCAGCGGATGGTGAACCAGGACCGCAACGTGTTCGCCGCCTGCATGGTGGCGACCGGGGACGCGGACACTCTGGTTACCGGACTGACGCGTTCGGCCGCGGTGTGCCTGGATGACATCAGCCATGCGATCGAGCCCGCTTCCGGCGGCATCGCCTTCGGGCTCACGCTGGTGCTGGGGATGCGTGGCCGGACCATCTTCATCGCCGACACGCTGATGCATTTCCGGCCCAATGCGGAGCAGTTGGCGGAGATCGCGATTGGTGCGGCGCGTGCCGCGCGCCATCTTGGCCACGAGCCGCGCGTCGCGCTGCTGTCGCATGCGACGTTCGGCGACCCGATGCAGCCGGCCAATGCGCCGATGCGCGACGCAGTGGCGATCCTCGACCAGCGCAAGGTCGATTTCGAATACGACGGCGAGATGAGCCCGGACGTGGCGCTGGAGCCGTCGATCCGTGCGCTGTATCCGTTCTGCCGGCTGACCGCGGATGCCAATGTGCTGGTGATGCCGGGGCTACATTCGGCCCATATCACCTCGAGCCTCGCGCGCAGGCTGGGCGGCGGCAGCACGATCGGGCCGCTGCTGATGGGCATGGAGCGGCCGGTGCAGATCATGCCGATGGACGCCTCGGTCAGCCAGATCGTCGATCTGGCGTGCCTGGCGGCCTATCAGACGGCATGGCGGTAGACCCCTCGCCCGACCCCCTCCCCTTGCGGCTACGGGAGTCGCACATGTGCGGAACGAATAGCCAGCCGTCAGCCCGCCAGGATGGGGTCGAGACGGAGCAGGCCATGATGCATGGTCTTGGGTCCCGGTGGCTTGTAGCCCCTGGAGGTATAGCCGGACCAGCCGCCGAGGCGTGCGACGATCCAGACGAACCAGGCCAAAGATGCACTATCGTGCGGGTTCTTCAGCTTCTCGGTGCGGCCTTCCAGGCTGGCGTTCAGGCTACGCAGTGCCGGCATGTCGGCCGGATCGACGGCATCGGTGATCGTCTGTCCGGTGCTGCCGTCGCGGGCCAATACAAGTTGCATCGAGCGCACCGCAGCGATCAGCGCCACCACGGCGAGCTTGGTGAAGCTGCGGGCTTCTTCCATCTGCGAGTCCTCGATGCGCAGGCCATGCGATTTCAGCGAGCGGAACACCTGCTCGATGATCCAGCGCATCCGATACCAGGTGACGATCTGATGTGCCTCGGCCACCGTGGTGACCGCATGCGTGGTCAACAACCGCCAGTGCACGGCCTCCTGGCCCGCGGGCGGATCGATCTCATGCACATCCACGACCCACAGCGCCACGCTCTCCGCCAGCCCCTTGGCGGCCGGCGTCTTGGGGCGCTGCAATGCCGCCGCGCCGAACCGCAGCGCCACGGTGGCCTGTCGCTCCGCTTGTCGGCCGCGCGGCGGCACGCTGATCGTGGTGCGGTCCTGTTCGGGCCAGCCGTCGCAGCGCTCGGACAGCAAGCCGCCTCCCACCAGCGCGCGATCCTGCGCCGAACGGCACAGCAGATGCACCTGCGCCGGCCGCCGGGCGAACAGGTCGTAGACGTCGCTCTCGCGATCCGCCACCACGGTGATCAGCGCCGCACTCGCCAGCAGTTCGCCCGCGATCTCCGCGCCATGCAGCCAGTTAGCCTGCCCCCGGCTTGACCCGGGGGGCGCGACTCCTTCTCGTCCGCCGCACGCCCGCGACGGTCCGATACCTTGCCCGCCGTACGGTTCAGCACGACGCAATCCACCAGGCCAATCACCCCGCCGTTGTCGGCGTCCACCGCCAGCACGGGATGCAGGAACAGGCCAAGGTCCTCGCCGTTGCCGCCCTTGCCGAAGCCGCGCTTGCTGGCCTCGTGGGTCGGGAAATGCAGCTCGGTGGTGTCTTCGATCGCCAGCACGTGCCGCCCGGCAACCCGCTGGCTGGTCAGCCGGCCGGCTGTCGTCAGCATCTCGTGCGCCGTCACCGCCCGGTTGGCCAGGAAACGGCCGAACTGGATCGCCTGGTTGCGGTCCTTCGCCAGCCGGTGGACGCACAGCGTCCGTTGCCGCTGCATCGCCGCCAGCAGCGCCCCACCCACACATGCCAGCCGCTTGTCGCCAAGCCGCCCAAGGCTTGCCCCGATCATGCGAATCACACCCTATCCCGTAACCGTTGTGCGCATCGATTCGGATATAAGGCGGGTTGGCAAGTCGTTCCGCAGTTGTGTGACAACTACAGCCCCTTGCGGGAGGGGGAGTGCTTTACGTTCTCCCCCTACCCCCTCCCGCTGTTTGGGCGGGAGGGGAGGGGTGCGCTAAACCGCCGGCTCGGTGGCCGGGCGCGTAACTTCCGACTTCGTCTGGTCGGTCAGCATTTCGATATGGCCGGTGATCTGGCCGCCGTCCTCGACCTGCAGGCGCCGGCAATGGGCGGTGCCCAGCACCTTGCCCGTGGCGCGCACGATCAGGCCGCCGCGGACGGTCAGCGTGCCGTCGATCGTGCCGGCGATCTCCGCGTCCTCGACCTCGATCTCGCCCTTGAACACGCCGCCGGGCGAGATGGCCAGCTCGGTGGCGTGGATCATGCTGGCTTCGACGGTGCCTTCCACCACCAGACGTTCGGCGTCCTGCACGGTGCCTTGCACGCTGATGCCACGGCCGACGACGAGCGTGCGGCGCTCGGATGGGTCGCGCGCCGGGGTGCGAACCGGGGGCAGCCCGGGTCGCGAGCCTGCCTGCGGGACGGCTTGTGGTGAAGGCGCGGTGGTAAAGGGTGGCCGGGACATGGTTGGCACCTCCTGCGGCTGGGCGGGACGGAAGGGAGGCACGCCCAGACCGTTGTCGATCGGTCCGCTCGGGGCGCCGGGTTGACCGGGGATGTCTCCCTGGTCAGGCAATGACAGGCCGGCGGGCAAGGTGGCACCCGCTTCGGCGGCCTGCGACTCATCAGGCTTGCGGCGTTTGAACACGGGCTCCTCGCTCGGCTGATAAATATCAGGAGTCGTGACGATGCGACCGGCCTAACACGGGCGGCTGCGGTGGAACAACCTGTTGCCGGCGGTTATCCACAATGATCCGCATGGTTCATGAGCGCCAGGTCGAGCACGTGGACCATGGCGGCGGTGCCGACCACGGGGATCAGCAGGTTGAGGATCGGGGTGTAGCCCGCCAGCGCCATGATGCAGCCCTGCGCCAGGACGACGCGGCGAGCGCGGCGGTACAGCGCCTCGGCGGCGGCGCGCGGCATGCGCCGCATCGCAACCGCGACGAAAAGCCCGCGGCCGATGGCGTAGCCGCCGATGATCCAGGCCAGGACGAGACCGATGCCCGGCACGATCAGGGCGAGGACGAGGGCAAGCAAGCTCAGCAGCAGGATGCGCGAGCCGACGCTGATGGCGTCCCAGAGCTGAGCGCCAAGCGACGCGCCGCGCGGTGGCGGCAGGGCGGGGTAGTAACGGCGTTCGACCGCGCGGGCGATGCGATCGATGTAGAGCGTGCCGATGACCGCGGCGACCGGCAGGAACAGCCACAGCGCCAGCAGGGAAGCGCCGATGCTGCCGAGTATTTCCGCCGCCCAGCCGATCCAGCCATGCAGATCGAGCAGGCGGCGCACCGCCCAGATCGTGGCGAGGTGCAGGAGGATAAGACACACGGCCGACCACGCGATGCTGCGCGCCAGCACGCCGAGGAATACGCGGTCATCGAGCTGGGCGAGTGCGCGGGCGAGGGGAGAGAGCAGGCCGGTCATGTCCTGTGCGGGGGTTCGGTTTCGTATAGCGAAGGTTTCACACGGAGGAAGATGGAGGAAGCCTGCCCCCGGGCTTGACCCGGGGGGCGGAGGACCACTGTGGAAGGCGCCTTACGCGTAAGCGTCCGGTGACGACCGCCTTGCTGTGACGCCGGCCGGTGTGCCGAAGCTGGTGACCTTAAGGTGCTCTGTAAGGTCGGGCTTAAGGCGATGTCGAACGGCACATTGGAGATCATTGGCGGCCAGGAGCGTCGTCGTCGCTGGGGCCTGGACGAGAAGCTGCGCATAGTCGCGGAGACGCAGGAGCCCGGTGCCTGCGTGCGCGCAGTGGCGGCGCGGCACGACGTTTACCCGAGCCTGCTGCACAACTGGCGGCGACAGGTGCGTGAGGGTCGGCTTGCCGCGGCACCGCCTGCGAGATTTGTCCCGATCCGCATGGCGGAGGCAACGCCGGCCGCGGTAGGGCCAGAGCCATTGGTCAATGCGCGGCCTGCCGCGGAGACGATCGAGGTCGCACCGCCGCCTGGTGTGCGTGTGTGGCTGGCGGCGGGTGTCACTGACATGCGCAAGGGCTTCGATGGGCTTGCTGCCCTGGTGCAGCAGCATCTCGGGCAGGACCCGTTCAGCGGGCAACTTTTTGCCTTCCGTGGCCGGCGCGGTGACCTGGTGAAGGTGCTGAGCTGGGATGGCCAGGGTCTCTGTCTATATGCCAAGCGGATGGAGAAGGGTCGCTTCGTCTGGCCGCAAGCGAAGGACGGCGCGGTGTCACTGACGGCGGCACAGTTGTCGATGCTGTTGGAAGGCACCCCCGGGTCAAGCCCGGGGGCCTGGCGCATGCCGGTGCGGACCTGGCGTCCGGAGATGGCGGGATAACGCGAGATACTGCTTGGCACGACGCGAACCGGTGATGGAAGATTCGTGCATGCCAACGCCGCTCGATCCCGCCGTTTTGCCGAATAACGTGATCGCGTTGCGCACGTTGCTGCTGCATCGCGAGGATGAGCATGCCGCCGAGTTGGAACGGCAAGTGGCCGAGCTGGAAGCAGCCCCCAACGGTCTGAAGGAGCAGGTGCTGCGGAACGAGCTGCTGAAGTTGCGCCTTGCGAAGTTGCTGCGCGAGCGGTTCGGTGCATCTTCGGAGAAGCTGCGGGGAGAGATCGAGCAGCTTGAACTACTGCTTGGCGAGATCGAAGAGCAGGTGGCGGAAGCCACGCCGCCTGAGCCGGATGAACCTGCCACGCCGCCAGAGACCGAGACACAGCGGCGCAGGCCGGCGCGCAAGCCACTGCCCGCGACGCTGCCACGCGATGTGGTGGAACATCCCGCACCGTGCGCCTGCCCTCGATGTGGCGGCGCGTTGCGCCCACTCGGCGAAGACGTGACCGAAGTGTTGGACTACGTGCCGGGCTCGTTCCGCGTCACCCGGCACGTGTGGCCGAAGCTGTCGTGCCGGAGTTGCGAGGCGATCGCCCAGGCGCCGGCGCCCAGCCTGCCGATCCGCCGCGGCCAAGCCGGGCCAGGGCTGCTGGCGCATGTGCTGGTGGCGAAATACTGCGACCACCTGCCGCTAGATCCTCGGGTCAAGCCCGAGGACCAGGCGGAGATCTACGCCCGCGCTGGGATCGACCTGGACCGCTCAACCCTGGCCGACTGGGTTGGACAGACAGCGCGGCTGATGCGCCCGCTGGTCGAGGCGGTCGGGGTGCATGTCATGTCGGCGGAGCGGGTGCATGCCGACGACACGACGGTGCCAGTGCTGGACCCGGGTCGCGGCCGCACCAAAACCGGGCGGCTGTGGTGCTACGCGCGCGATGACCGGCCGGGAGCCTGCCCCCGGACTTGATCCGGGGGGCGGCAAGGCGGCACCCGCGGTGCTGTATTGCTACAGCCCCGACCGGAAGGGCGAGCATCCGCGACAGCACCTCGCCCAGTTCCGCGGCATCCTGCAGGCGGATGGATATGCCGGGTATGCCGGGCTGTACGAACGCGACGTAACCGAGGCGGCCTGCTGGGCGCATGCGCGGCGGAAGTTCTTCGACGTGCACGCGGCAACGCAGTCGCCGCTGGCATTGGAAGCGTTGCAGCGCATCGCGGCATTGTAT
Organism: Acetobacteraceae bacterium; assembly: GCA_041487355.1. Classification (GTDB taxonomy): domain Bacteria; phylum Pseudomonadota; class Alphaproteobacteria; order Acetobacterales; family Acetobacteraceae; genus JAMXLO01. Next base: position 22,705 of record JBGPND010000044.1, read on the forward strand.
CAGATCGAGGCCACGATCCGCGGCCGGCCACCGGATGCCCGCTTGGCTGCTCGCAAGGCGCAGAGCGCGCCGTTGTTCACTGCGTTGCGGCAATGGCTGGATAGGACCCTGCCGCGCATCTCGGGCAAGAGCGATCTGGCCGGTGCGATCCGCTACACGTTGTCGCGCTGGCATGCGTTGACTTTGGTTCTGCGCGACGGCCGGGCTTGTATCGACAACAACGCCGCGGAACGGCCGATGCGGCCGATGACGCTCGGGCGGAAGAACTGGCTGTTCGCCGGTTCGGATTCCGGTGGGGAGCGGGCCGCCGCCGTGTATTCACTGACCGAAACCGCCAAGCTGCACCAACTCGATCCCGAGGATTACCTGCGCCAGGTCCTCGAACCCCCCGCCTCCCGCGACACCATCCAAGGTCCAGGTGGCGATGACCAGCCTGGTCATGGACCGTGAGGCGGCCGATGAGGATGCACTTGGTCCTTGCAAATAAGGCGGCCGAGGCCGATTTTATCGGCCATGAAGACGAACCACACGACCAAAAGCCGCGGCGCACCGGTTCCTGCCGCACAGACTGCGAGCGACCCCTGCTTGCCTGAGGTGCAGCCGACCGTGATTGTCGCGCCCGAGTTGGTTGGTCGGCGAGATTTCGCCGTTGTCCGCGAACCAGATGACACCGACGCCGACTATCAGGCGCGGTGCGACCTACTCGCGCTTTTGCTCGATCACGCCCACAAGGCTTGACCTCGCCTTCCTTCCACGCTGGGGATTTTCTCTGGTGTGCCTTCCCAGAGAGCGAGCGTCCGGCACGCCCCAGCCCTCACCTTCATATCGGCTATATGCTCGCGGTGACAGGTTTCACGTCCGCGACAGCCATTCCGCCTACCGGCTTCACACATCAGGCGGGGGTCGCTTACACAACGAGCCAGCCTTGGCCGCACGCGGTCGGGCGGCCCGGCGTTATTCCATTCTCGGCCGCACAGGCGATTGAACTCGGGCAGCAGCGTGCATTTATCCTGCACCTCTGGCGTGTGGCCTATCTTCCGATCACACCAGCATGGCTTCCGCGCCTGTCCGATTCCGATGGCGGTGTGGTTGGGCATGCATCGGTAGCGCTCCGCCGCCAGCTTGAGGCGGAGACGGCGAAGGTCTTCTCCCGTCACCCCGATACGGTTGAGCGACTTGGGCCGCTCCGGCCAACGCGCAGACGCTGACCGCGACTCGTGTGAAACCTTCGCCTCCTGCGACACCATCCAAAGCCCAGCCGGCGGAGACCACGAGTTGCCTCCTGCCGCCAGCGCGCTAGCCTCACCACTTCCAGGAAGCAGGTGTTTGCATGGACTATACCACGCTCGGCAGGACCGGGCTTCGCGTCAGTGTCGCCGGCCTCGGCTGCGGCGGGTTCAGCCGGCTCGGGCTCAACACCGGCGGCAACGAGGCCAGTGCCATCGCGATCATCCATTCGGCCCTCGATCTCGGGGTGAACCTGCTCGACACGGCGGCGCCGTACGGCACCGAAGGGGTGGTCGGCAAGGCGCTGCAGGGCGTGCCGCGCGACAAGGTGGTGATCGCCACGAAAGCCTCGGTGATCCGCGGCGGCGAGCGCTACACGCCGGAACGCGTGGTGGCCAGCCTGGACAACTCGCTGCGCGAGCTCGGCGTGGATTGCATCGACGTGTTCCAGCTCCATGCGGTGGCGCCATCGGGCTACGACTATGTGCGCGACACGATCGTTCCCGTGCTGCTGCGCGAGAAGGAACGCGGAAAATTCCGCTTCCTCGGCATCACCGAGACGTCGCCCAACGACCTCGAGCACCAGATGCTGCTGCGTGCCGTGCCTGACGGCATGTGGGACGTGGTGATGGTCGCGTTCCACATGATGAGCCAGAACACGCGGGAGAAAGTGTTTCCGGCGACGCTGCAACATCGCGTCGGGACACTGCTGATGTTCGCGGTGCGCAGCATATTCGCCCGCACCGACCGCGTCGCGGCGACGATGAAGGAGCTGGCGGCTGCCGGCCAGGTGCCGCAATGGCTCACCGACGCGCCGGACCCGCTCGGCTTTCTGATCCATCCGGATGGCGCCAGCAGCCTGACCGATGCGGCCTATCGTTACGTGCGGCATGAGCCGGGCGTTGATGTGGTGCTGTTCGGCACCGGCGATCAGGCGCATCTGCGGTCGAACATCGAGTCGATCCTGAAGCCGCCCTTGCCGGACGCCGATCGCAAGAAACTGGCGGAGCTGTTCAGCCATCTCAGGGGCGTTGGCCTGGTCGCGCCTCCGCATGCCGCAAGCAAGGGAGCAACGTCATGAAACTGGCAAAGATCGAAGACCTGCATTGCGACGCAGGTTGGCGCACCTTTTCGTTCCTCAAACTCACCACCGATGACGGGCTGATCGGCTGGTCGGAATACACCGAGGCCGATGGCAGCCGCGGCCTCACCGGCGTGATCTACGGTCTGGCCGAACCGCTTATCGGCATGGACCCGCGTCCGGTGCAGCAGATCGCCTCGACGCTTTGGGTGCGCCAGGTGCAGGCGCCCGGTGGGGTGAACGCGCGGGCCATCGCGGCGATCGAGAACGCCCTGCTGGACATCAAGGGCAAGGCGCTCGGCGTTCCGGTTTTCGAACTTTTCGGCGGCCCGGTGCGCGAGCGCATCCCGGTCTACTGGTCGCATTGCGGTTCCTACCGCGTGCGCAACCACGAGCTGGTGGGTGTGCCGCCGCTGCGGACCTACGACGACATCGCGGCACTCGGCGCCGAGGTGAAGCGCCGCGGGTTCAAGGCGCTGAAGACCAACATCCTGCCGTTCGATGGCGAGAAGCTGACGAATTTCGGACCGGGATTCGGCCGCACGCCGGGCTATCCGGAGCTGAACATCGACCGCAAGACGCTCCAGGCAGTGCGCGATCTGCTGGGCGCGTTCCGCGCCGGCGCCGGGCCGGAGATGGGGCTGCTCCTCGACGTCAACTACCATTTCAAGACCGAAGGGTATCTGCAGATCGCCAAGGCAGTCGAGCCGTTCGACATGACCTGGCTGGAGATCGACACCTGGGATCCGCAGTCGCTCGCGCTGATCCGCCGCGCCGCGCCCTGTCCGATCGCGTCGCTGGAGTCGGTGTGTGGGCGGCGGGCGTTCCGGCCGTTCTTCGATGCCTATTCGACAGACGTTGCGATCGTCGACGTGATCTGGAACGGCTTCCTGGAATCGATCAAGATCGCGTCGATGGCGGAGGCGTATGAAGTGAACGTCGCGCCGCACAACTACTACGGCCATCTGTGCTCGGCGATCAGTGCGCATTTCTGCGCCGTGGTGCCGAATTTCCGGGTGATGGAGATCGACATCGATAGCGTCGCCTGGCGCGACGAGCTGTTCCTCAACGCGCCGGCGATCGAGAATGGCGAGCTGATCATTCCGAAGGGGCCCGGTTGGGGCGTGGAAGTGAACGAGGCCGCTGTGCGCGCCCATCCGCCCCGCGGATCAGCCCCCGGATCAAGTCCGGGGGCGCGGGCAGGCGCGGCGCGCTGACGTGCCGGACTCACGATTCGACATTCTCGGCATTGGCAACGCGATCGTCGATGTGGTGGCGCGCGCCGACGATGCATTCCTGTCGCGCCACGACATGCGCAAGGGCTCGATGACTCTGATCGACGCCGCGACGGCGGAGGCGATCTATGCCGCCATGCCGTCCGGCCAGGAGAGCAGTGGCGGTTCGGCGGCCAATACCTGCGCGGTGGCGGCGGCGCTGGGCGCGCGCGTCGCGTATCTCGGCAAGGTGGCGGATGATCAGTTGGGAACGGTGTTCCGCCACGACATCGGCGCGATCGGCGTGCATTTTCCCTCGGCCCCGCTGTCCGGCGGTGCCCCGACCGCGCGCTGCCTTATCCTGGTCACGCCCGAGGGGCAGCGCACGATGAACACTTTCCTCGGCGCCTGCGTGACGTTCGGCGAGGCCGACGTGGACGCGGTGCTGGTGGCGGATGCCGCGGTGACCTACCTGGAGGGCTATCTGTTCGATCCGCCGGAAGCGCAGCGTGCCTTCCGCCGCGCCGCCGCCGCCGCGCACGCCGCCGGCCGCCAAGTGGCTTTGTCGCTGTCCGACCCGTTCTGCGTCGATCGGCATCGAGCGGCGTTCCGCGAGCTGGTGCGGCAGGACGTGGACATCCTGTTCGCCAACGAGGCCGAGGTGACCAGCCTGTACGAGGAGAACACGTTCGAAGCCGCCGCGGAGGCGGCGCGGCGGGACGTGGCCTTGGCGGCGCTGACCCGCAGCGAGGCTGGCAGCGTGATCCTGCGTGGCGTGGAGACGGTGGAGATCGCCGCCGAACCGACGCGCGTGGTGGACACGACCGGGGCGGGGGATGCCTATGCCGCGGGGTTTCTGGCGGGGCTGACTGCCGGGAAGTCGCTGCCGGTGTGCGGCAAGCTGGCCAGTATCGCGGCGGCGGAGGTGATCAGCCACTACGGCGCCCGGCCGCAGGCGGACCTGAAGAAGCTGGCGGCGGCAGCGAGCGATTGAAGAAGGAGCCTTCCCTTCGTACAATGTGGACCATGTATTATGGTCCATTGAAGGAAGAGGTCGACTATGCCGACCGACAGCACGGATACGGCCATCAATGTTACCGCCTTCAAGGGGCAGTGCCTGGCGCTGATCGACGCCGTGGCGCAGGGCAAGACGAGCCGAGTGGTGCTCACCCGGCATGGTCGGCCGGTCGCTGCCCTGGTTCCGTATGAGCAGGCGCTCCCGGAGCTGTGGGGCGCTCTGCGGGGCAGCGTCACGGTGCCGGCTGGCACGGACCTGACGCACGGAACCGGCGAGGTGTGGCAGGCGGATGCCTGAGCCGGCGCCGCCGGCGGTACTGCTCGATACCTGCGCCGCGATCTGGCTCGTCAACGGGGATCCGATGATGGCGCAAAGCCGTGCGGCCATCGCAGCGGCGCAGGCTTCCGGCGCGGGGGTACACGTGTCGCCGATCTCGGCGTGGGAAATCGCGACTCTGGTGGCACGCAACCGTTTGCAGCTCGCATTGGCGCCTGAGGCGTGGTTCGGCCGGCTGGTGGCGCTGCCTGGCGTGCGGTTGGCACCGATGCCGCCGGAGTTGCTGATTGCTTCGGCATTCCTGCCGGGGACCCCGCCGCGCGACCCGGTGGACCGCATCATTGCCGCGACCGCTCGGGCCTACGATCTAGCGATCGTCACCCGGGACGGGGAGCTGACGCTGTACGCGGAGGCAGGGCACGTTGTAACGATCGGGTGCTGAACGCCCTTACGGACGGCGTGCGGTGCGTGGTAAATTGATGCTTCGCAAATTATCCCGCGAAACCACGCGCGGCTGGTCGCTCCGGCGCCCTTCACAGCCAGGGCGAAAATTACCATCATTTCATGTATGCACTCCGCCCGCTTTGGCGAATACTGCTGCCGCGCTGACGGGCGGCCCCGCTGGGACCAGCCCGCAGGACGCACCGAAAAGCAAGAAAGCCCTTGGGAGGCATCAAGAATGAGAACAGGTCTGTGGGCGGCGGGACTCGCCGCGCTCTTCGCCTCGGCTGTCGCCGCCGCGCCGGCCGCGGCCGATGAGAAGCCGAAGCATGGCGGCATCCTCACCTACATGATCCCGGCGGATGCGCCGCCCAGCTTCGATGGCCACCGGGAGACCACCTATGCGACGGTCCACACGACGGCGCCCTTCTACAGCGTGCTGATCCGTCTCGATCCGAGCCATCCGGAGGACACCACCAAGTTCGTCTGCGACCTCTGCACCGAGGTGCCGAAGCCGACGGACAACGGCACCACCTACACGTTCAAGATTCGCCAGGGCGTGAAATGGCACGACGGCTCGCCGCTCACCGCGGCCGATGTCCTCGCCAGTTGGGAGCACATCATCAATCCGCCGAAGGGCTACAACAGCGCGCGCGCGAACTGGTACGAGATGGTCGACAGCGTCTCGTCGCCCGATCCGACAACGGTGGTGTTTCACCTGAAGTTCGCCACTTTGACGTTCCTTCCGGCGCTCGCCGACCCCTACACGTACATCTACAAGAAGGACATCCTGGAGAAGGACCCGCACTGGTACGAGAAGAACATCATGGGCAGCGGGCCCTTCAAGTTCGTCAGCTACGAACTCGGCCAGTCGATCAAGGGCGAACGCAACCCTGACTACTACCACAAGGGCCAGCCCTACCTTGACGGGTTCATCGGCATCTACGCCGACAAGCAGGTCGTCCGCGTCGAGGCGATGCGTGCCGACCGCGCGGCGACCGAGTTCCGCGGCCTGCCGCCGGCGGCGATCGATCAACTCAAGAAGGAACTCGGTGACAAGGTCACCGTGCAGACCAGCGACTGGAACTGCGGCAACCTGATCACGCCAAATTCCAAGCGCAAGCCGTTCGACGACGTGCGGGTGCGCAAGGCGCTGCTGCTGGCGGTCGACCAGTGGCACGGCGCGCCGGCGCTGTCGAAGATCGCCAATGTGCGCACAGTCGGCGGTATCGTCTTTCCCGGTTCGCCGTTGGCGGCGACCAAGGAGGAGCTGCAGAAGATGGCCGGCTTCTGGCCCGACATCGACAAGTCGCGCGCGGAGGCGAAGCGCCTGCTGAAGGAGGCCGGGGCGGAAAATCTCAGCTTCGAGCTGCTGAACCGCAACGTGGACCAGCCCTACAAGTATGTCGGCACCTGGCTGGTGGATGAGTGGAGCAAGATCGGCGTGCACGCCACGCAAAAGGTGGTTCCCACCGGTCCATGGTTCGAGGCGATGCGCACCGGCAACTTCGAAGTCGTGGTGGAAGCCAACTGCAACGGTGTCGTGAACCCGGTGATGGACACGCAGAAGTATCTGCCGAAGAAGGTGTTCGTCGAAAACTATGGCGGCTATGACGACCAGGAGCTGATCGACATCGACGCCAAGATGGTGAAGGAGACCGATCCCGCGAAGCAGCGCCTGCTGATGCGGGCCTTCGAAACGCGCGTGGTGGACACGCAGGCGTACGAGTTCCCGATGCTCTGGTGGAATCGCATCCTGCCCGAGCGGTCATACATGCATGGCTGGAAGATCGGCCCGAGCCACTACGTGAACCAGGACCTGGCGAACATCTGGCTCGACAAGTAGGGCCTTACCCCCTCCCCAACCCTCCCCCGCTTCGCGGGAGAGGGGGCGTTGAACTCCCTCTCCCGCGAAGCGGGGGAGGGCTGGGGAGGGAGACGCGCGGGCAGCCCTGCCGAAATGGGGCTCGCATCCGGCCGGGAAGCCCACTATGTGTGCGACGCAGCATCCCCGCATCCCAGGAATCTTATGCAGATCCGCAACGTCGCGATCATTGCCCATGTCGACCACGGCAAGACCACGCTGGTCGACAAGCTGCTCGGCCAGTCCGGCTCCTTCCGCGACCACCAGGTGGTGGCCGAGCGCGCGCTCGACAGCAACGTCCTGGAGCGCGAGCGCGGCATCACCATCCTGGCCAAGTGCACCTCGGTGGTCTGGCGCGGCACCCGGATCAATATCGTCGACACCCCCGGCCACGCCGATTTCGGCGGCGAGGTGGAACGCATCCTGAACATGGTGGACGGCGCCATCGTGCTGGTGGACGCCGCTGAGGGGGTGCTGCCGCAGACCAAGTTCGTGGTCGGCAAGGCGCTGGCCCGCGGCCTCGCGCCGATCGTGGTGGTCAACAAGGTGGACCGGGCCGACGCCCGCCCGGACGAGGTGCATACCGAGGTATTTGACCTGTTTGCCGCCCTCGACGCCTCCGATGCTCAGCTCGACTTCCCGATGCTTTA
>JBGPND010000045.1:0-30131 GCA_041487355.1 Acetobacteraceae bacterium
GATCCGCTGAACGACCCCTACCAGCGCTTCCAGCCCTTCGGCACACCGCCGGCCAGGCAGGGCGATTATGCCTATCTGCTGCACATCGTCCGCTCGCTGAAAAGCACGGGCAAGGGCGCCTGCATCCTGCCGCACGGCGTGCTGTTCCGCGGCAATGCCGAGGCCGAGATCCGCCGCGCCCTGGTGCGCCGCGGCTACATCAAGGGCATCATCGGCCTGCCCGCCAATCTGTTCTACGGCACCGGCATCCCCGCCTGCATCGTCGTGCTCGACAAGCAGGACGCGCAGGCGCGCAAGGGCATCTTTCTGGTGGACGCCAGCGCCGGCTTCATCAAGGACGGCCCGAAGAACCGCCTGCGCGCGCAGGACATTCATCGCATCGTCGATGTGTTCACCCGCCAGCGCGACGAACCGAGCTATGCCCGCATGGTCGGCGTCGAGGAGATCGAGCGCAACGACTTCAACCTCAACCTGCCGCGCTATATCGACAGCCAGACGCCGGAGGACACGCAGGACATCGAGGGCCATTTGCGCGGCGGCATTCCCTCGGCCGATATCGATGCGCTGCAACGCTACTGGGATGTCTGCCCCGGGCTGCGGGACACGCTGTTCCGGTCGCTGCGGGCTGGGTATCTGGAGCTGGCGGTGGACAAGCCGGCGATCCGCGCCTCGATCTATGGGCATCCGGAGTTTACCGCGTTCATTACGGGGATGAATGTGCATTTTGCTGCGTGGCGCGAGCGGACCGCCGCGTCGCTGAAGGCGCTGGGGCGCGGCTGCCATCCGAAGCAGGTGATTGCCGAACTCGCCGAGGATTTGCTGGGGCACTATCGCGGCCAGAAGCTGATCGACGCTTACGACATCTACCAGCATCTGCTGGATTACTGGGCGGAGACGATGCAGGACGATGTGTATCTGGTGGCAGCCGATGGCTGGAAGGCGGAGACGTATCGCGTCATCGAGAAGAACAAGCAGGGCAAGGAACGCGACAAGGGCTGGGTCTGCGATCTGATCCCCAAACCGCTGATCGTCGCGCGGTATTTTGCAGCGGAGCAGGCGGAGATCGAGGCGCTTGCCGCCGGGCTGGAAGGCGTTGCCGCGAAACTGACTGAGATGGAGGAGGAACAGGGCGGCGAGGAGGGCGCCTTCGCGGACCTCGACAAGGTGAGCAAGCCCAATGTCGTTGCGCGGCTGAAGGAGGTCAAAGGCGACAAGGAGGCCAGGGACGAGACCGCCGTGTTGAATGCGTGGCTGACGCTGAATGCCGAGGAGGCGGAGTTCAAGCGGCGGTTGAAGCAGGCGGAGGTTGATCTCGACGCCAAGGCTTATGCGCGTTACCGCACACTGACCGAGGCAGAGGTCAAAGTGCTGACGGTGGACGACAAATGGCTCGCCGCACTCGATGCCACTATCCATGGCGAGATGGACCGCGTGAGCCAGCAACTCACCCAGCGTGTGAGGGAGTTGGCGGAACGGTATGAGACACCACTGCCGAAGATGCTCAGTCGCGTAGCCGATCTGGAGGCGAACGTAAGCCGCCATCTGGAACGTATGGGTTTTGCATGGACATGAGACCCCGTTACAGGCAGACCGAGGTAGGGCTGATCCCTGAAGATTGGGAAGCCCCCAGCATTCAAGAACTTCTCGATCGAGGTGCCATCGTCGGGCATCTCGACGGAAATCATGGTGAGCTGTACCCGCGGAGTCACGAATTCAAGGAATTCGGTGTTCCTTACATCACCGCGAACGACCTACATGGCGACAAGGTCAGTTTCCGGAATTGCAAGTACCTTTCTGAGGAGCGTGCTCACCGCTTTCGAAAAGGTGTAGCCAAAAACGGCGATGTGTTGTTCGCACACAACGCTACGGTTGGGCCTACTGGCCTGCTTTCGACAGAACTAGACTACGTCATCTTGAGCACTACCGCGACTTATTTCCGCTGTAACCAGGGGAAGCTGGTCAATTCATATTTGCTGTATGTGCTCCAATCGCCGTATTTCGTCGGCCAATATTGCGCAATTATGGCGCAGTCAACGCGCAACCAAGTCCCGATCACTGCACAACGAAAGCTGTCCATCCTCCTTCCACCAACCAAAGCCGAACAAGAAGCTATCGCCGAGGCGTTGAGCGATGCGGATGCCCTCATCGAATCCCTGGAGCAACTCCTCGCCAAGAAACGCCACCTCAAACAAGGCGCCATGCAGGAACTGCTCACCGGCAAGAAGCGCCTGCCGGGGTTCAGTGGAGCGTGGGACGCGAAGCGGTTGGGGGAGATTTGTGAGATCGAGATGGGCAGAACACCGCCGCGTCTCAACGCCGCCTATTGGGGCACTGGCTACAAGTGGCTTTCAATAGCCGATTTGAAAACGAAGATCGTAGTCGAGTCCAAGGAAGAGATTACTCCGCTGGCAGCAGCGGAAATGCAAGTCATTCGCAGGGGAACCTTGCTGATGAGCTTTAAGCTCTCGATTGGCCGGCTGTGCTTCGCGGGTTGCGATCTCTACACCAACGAAGCGATATGTAGCTTCAATAACCCCAAGGCAAACACGGACTTACTTTATTACATCCTCGGTCGGACCGATTTCTCGGTTTATGGTAAGCAGGCGGTAAAGGGTTACACCCTTAACAAAGAATCTCTCAAGTTGGTCGAGATACTACTGCCAAACAAAGCCGAACAGACCGCCATCGCCACAATCCTCTCCGACATGGACGCCGACATCGCCACGCTGGAATCCAAACTCGCCAAAGCCCGCCACCTCAAACAGGGCATGATGCAAGAACTCCTCACCGGGAGGATACGCCTGCTATGAGCCCCATCGGCCAGCCCGAGCGCGCCACGCAGAACCGTGTCATCGCCCTGTTCCGCGACGAACTCCACTACCGTTTCCTCGGCGATTGGTCCGACCGCGCCAACAGCAATATCGAGCCAACGCTGCTCACCGCGTGGCTGACCAGACGCGGTCACACCGCGGCACAGATCGCCATTGCCCTGCACCGCCTGCGCACCGAGGCGGACAATCACGACCGCTCGCTCTACGGCAACAACCAGGCGGTCTATGCCCTGCTGCGCTACGGCGTGCCGGTGAAGACCGAGGCGAGCCAGCCCACCGAGACAATCCACCTGATCGACTGGCGCGATCCCGAACAGAACGACTTCGCGATCGCCGAGGAAGTGACGCTCAAGGGTAACCACGACCGGCGCCCCGATCTGGTGCTGTATGTGAACGGCATCGCCATCGGCGTGATCGAGCTGAAGAACAGCCGCGCCTCCATCGGCGACGGCATCAGGCAATTGCTGTCCAACCAGACCAAGGATTTTCATCAGTGGTTCTTCGCGACCGTGCAGATCGTATTCGCCGGCAATGATTCCGAGGGGCTGAAATACGGCGCCATCGGCACCGAGGAAAAATATTTTCTCCAGTGGAAGGAAGACGAGAACGACAACAGCCGCTTCAAGCTGGACAAATACCTGCTGAAGCTCTGTGCCAAGCCCCGCCTGATCGAGCTGCTGCACGATTTCGTGCTGTTCGACGGCGGGCGGAAAAAACTGCCGCGGGTGCACCAGTATTTCGGCCTCAAGGCGGCGCAGGAGCATGTGCGGCGCAAGCAGGGCGGCATCATCTGGCACACCCAGGGCAGCGGCAAGAGCATCGTCATGGTGCTGCTGGCCAAATGGATTCTGGAGAGCAATCCCAAGGCCCGCGTCGCCATCATCACCGACCGCGACGAGCTGGACAAACAGATTTACCGCGTGTTCTCCGAATCGGGGGAAACCATCCAGCGCAGCAGCAGCGGCCGCGACCTGATGCGCCAGCTCGGCCAGGCGACGCCGCGCTTGCTGTGTTCCCTGGTGCACAAATTCGGCCGCCGCGACGTGGGCGATTTCGAGGCGTTCATCGCCGACCTGCAAGCCCAGCCGAGCGCGACGGTGGGCGAGGTGTTCGTGTTCGTCGACGAATGCCACCGCACGCAGGGCAGCACCGGCAAGCTGCACCGCACGATGAAGGCGATGTTGCCCAACGCGGTGTTTATCGGCTTCACCGGCACGCCGCTGTTGAAGACGGACAAGGCGACCAGCCTGGAAGTGTTCGGCGGCTACATCCACACCTACAAGTTCAGCGAGGCGGTGGACGACGGCGTCGTGCTCGACCTGATCTACGAGGCGCGCGACATCGACCAGACGCTCGGGTCCGAGGACAAGATCGACGCCTGGTTCGAGGCCAAGACCGCGGCGTTGAACCACTGGCAAAAGGACGAGCTGAAGAAGAAATGGGGCACGATGCAGATCGTGCTCAGTTCACGCTCGCGCATGGATCGGGTGGTCGCCGACATCATCTTCGACTTCAGCGTAAAGCCGCGGCTGTCGAGCGAGCACGGCAACGCCATCCTGGTGGCGTCCAGCATCTTCGAGGCGTGCCGGTATTTCACCCTGTTCCAGAAGACGCCGTTCAAGGACAAGTGCGCCGTGGTGACGTCCTACAATCCGCAGGCGAAGGACATCACGCTGGAGGAAACCGGCGCCAACACCGAGACCGACAAGCAGTTCATCTATAACACCTACATGGGCCTGCTGAAGGGAGTCGAAGCCAGGCCGAACATGACGAAGACAGAAGTCTATGAGGACAAGGCCAAGGCCGCGTTCATCAATGAGCCGGCGAACATGAAGCTGCTGGTGGTGGTGGACAAGCTGCTGACCGGCTTCGACGCACCGCCCTGCACCTATCTCTACATCGACAAATCGATGCAGGACCACGGTCTGTTCCAGGCGATCTGCCGCACCAACCGGCTGGACGGCGAGGACAAGGATTTCGGCTACATCGTCGATTACAAGGATCTGTTCCGCAAGGTGGAGAACGCCATCGCGGTCTATACCTCCGAGCTGGATCATTCGGCCGGCGGCGCCGATCCGGAAATCCTGTTGCAGGACCGGATGAAGAAGGGCCGCGAACGCCTCGACACCGCGCTGGAGACGCTCGACCTGTTGTGCGAGCCGGTCGAGCCGCCGAAGGACGCGCTGGCGCACATCCACTATTTCTGCGGCAACACCGAGCTCGCGGATGACCTGCAGGCGCGCGAGCCGCAACGCGCCGCGCTGTACAAGGCCACCGCCTCGCTGATGCGCGCCTACGCCAACATCGCCGACGAACTGGATCGCGCGGGTTACAGCGCCGCCGACATCGCCCGCATCAAGCAGCGGCTCAAGGATTATCTGGACACGCGGGACATCGTCCGCAACGCCGCCAGTGAAACCCTCGACCTGAAGGCGTACGAGGCGGATATGCGGCATCTTATCGACACCTATATCGAGGCCGCTGAACCGCGCAAGATTTCCCCCTTCGACAATCTGAGCCTGCTGGACCTGATCGTGAAGACCGGCATCGCCAATGCCATCACCAGCCAGCTCGGCGGCCTGAAGGGCGACAAGGAGGCGATCGCCGAGACCATCGAGAACAACGTCCGCAGCAAAATCGTCAAGGAGCACCTGAACGACCCGGCCTTCTACGAGGCGATGTCGACGCTGCTGGACGAGATCATCCAGGCCCGGAAGGCGCAGGCGATCGACTACGAGGCGTATCTGCAGCGGATCGGCGAACTGGCGAAACGCGTGGGGGCGGGACAGGCCGCGGACACGCCGCAGACGCTGGACACGCCCGGGAAGCGCGCGCTCTACAACAACCTCGGGCAGAATGAGGACCTGGCGCTGCGGATCGACGAGGCGGTGACACGCAATCGTCCGGACAGTTGGCGCGGTGTCCTGGCACGCGAGCAGGTGATTAAGGCGGCGTTAAACGATGTGTTGCAGGATGTCGCCGAGGTGGAGCGTATTTTCCTCATCATCCGGGCGCAGACGGAGTACTGATGGCCACGCAGCTCAGGCTGGGCGATATCACGGTGGACGTCGTCCTGCGCGATATCAAGAACGTCCATCTCAGCGTCTATCCACCGACCGGCCGCGTGCGGATTTCGGCCCCGTTGCGCATGAACCTCGACACCATCCGTGTCTTTGCGATTTCCAAACTGGGCTGGATCAAGCAGCAGCAGACGAAGCTTCGGGGTCAGGACCGCGAGACACCGCGCGAGTATCTCGATCGTGAGAGCCATTACGTCTGGGGGAAGCGCTACCTGCTCAAGCTGGTCGAGTGCGACGAAGCACCGTCCGTGGATCTGCAACATCGCTGGATGGTTCTGCGGTTGCGTCCAGGCGCTGATGACGCGCGGAAGCAGGCCGTCCTGGCGGAATGGTATCGCGCGCAGATCAAGCGGGCCGTGCCGCCGTTGGTCGCCAGGTGGGAGCCGGTGCTCGGCGTGCAGGTGGCACGGTTCCATGTGCAGCGGATGAAAACCAAATGGGGAAGCTGCGCGCCTGCCGCACGCAGCATCCGTCTCAACACCGATCTGGCCAGGAAGCCGCCGGAATGTCTCGAATACATCGTCGTGCATGAAATGGCGCATCTGGTCGTGCGGCATCACAATGACCGATTCAGCGGCCTGATGGACAGATGTCTGCCGAACTGGAGGCATCTGCGGCAGGCACTGAACGACGCGCCGGTTGCCCATGCGGACTGGGCATATTGAACGGGATCGAGAGGCCGGGCGGCAAGCCAATCTCCGCCGCCCAATTCATCGAGCGCCTGTTCGGCGAGCTGCCCGCGTTCTTCAAGGACGAGGACGAACTGCGCGCGCCATGACCGCCTTGCCCCAGCGCGCCGGCCCCAACATGATGCGCGCCGCACCGCGAAAGAGCCCGCATCCATGTCCCACAGCCTCGCGAACGACCCGACCACCGCGATCAGCGACGCGACCCAGCGCATCGAGCCAGGCCTGATCGAAATCCGCCGCGACATCCACGCCCATCCCGAACTCGGCTTCGAGGAAGTGCGCACTTCGGGCGTCGTGGCGCGCGAGTTGCAGCGGCTCGGCATTCGCCACCAGACCAACGTCGGAAAAACCGGCGTGGTTGGCCTGATCGAGGGAGGCCGTCCAGGTCCCGTGCTGGCGATCCGCGCCGACATGGACGCGCTGCCGATCGAGGAGAAGACCGGCCTCGCCTTCGCCAGCACGAACCCCGGCCTGATGCATGCCTGCGGCCACGACGTCCACACCACCACACTGCTCGGCGTCGCGGCGGTGCTGCAGCAACTGGCGCCGCAGATCGCCGGCACCGTGAAGCTGGTGTTCCAGCCCGCCGAGGAAGGCCTTGGCGGCATGCAGGCGATGCTCGATGACGGCGTCATGGACGGCCCCAAGGTCGATCTCGCGCTTGGCTTCCACAACCATCCGGAGATACCGGTCGGTACGTTCGGCTTCGTGCATGGCGCCTGCCTGGCGGCGTCGGACCGGTTCGACATCGTGGTGCGCGGCAGGTCCGGCCATGCCGCCCATCCGCACACCGCGGTCGACCCGATCGTCGCCGCCGCCATCCTGGTCGCGCAGTTGCAGACCGTCGTGTCGCGCGAGGTGCGTCCCACCCTGCCGGCAGTGGTGACGGTGGGCGCGATCCAGGGCGGCACCACCTACAACATCATCCCCGATGCCTGCCTGATCAAAGGCACCGTGCGCACGCTGCACCCGGAGGCGCGCGACGCCGCGGAAGGTGCGATCAAGCGTCTCGCCGCCGGCATGCTGGAAGGGATGCGTGTCGCCTGCGAGGTGGACTACCGCCGCGGCGTACCACCGCTGCGCAACGATGGCCGCGTGCTGGAGCCGGTGGTTGCCGCCGTGCGCAAGCAGTTCGGCGACGTGATCGGCGAGGGCGAGGCCAGCCTCGGCGGCGAGGATTTCGCGCTGATGGCCGATCTGGTGCCAGCGTTCCAGTTGCGCGTCGGTTCCTCGCAGCCTGGGCGCAGCGACAAGCTGCATAATTCGGCCTATCAGCCCGACGAACGCTGCATCGGCTTCGGCGTGCAGGCGTTGTCGCGCGCGGCACTGGAGTTGTTGGCATGATGAAATACCGCATGGGAGAAATCACCGCGCTGGAGATGCGCGAGATCCTGCCCGTCCGCCCAGTGGTGCTGCTGCCGCTCGGCAGCTTCGAGGACCAAGGGCCGCACGCGCCGATGGGCGATTATCTTTCAGCCGAACGCATGGCCGAACTGATCGCGGAACGCGCCACGACGCGCGGCACCCGCACCCTGGTCGCGCCGGTGCTGGCCTATGGCGGAGCGGACTATTTCGGCACCGCGCCGGGCGGCATCGCGCTCGGCCAGGAGACGTTCCGCGCGGTGCTGCGCGACATGTTCGCCTGCCTGCTGCGCCACGACATTTTCCGACTCATCGTGGTGAACGGCCACGCCGGCAACACGCAGGCGGTGCTGGACACCGCGCGGGTGATCTGGCGCGAGCGTCGTCTCCTGATCCCGAGCTTCTATCTGTGGAAGATCGCGCGCGGCCTGATGCCCGGCATCGTCGGAGCCGACGCAACGAAGCAGACCAGCGGCCATGGCGGCGATCCGCTGACATCCATCGCGATGCATCTGTTCCCGCAACTGATGCGTCCCGACTTCACCCCGCCGCCGCACGACGCGCCCGACATTCTCGGCATGCAGGTCACCGGCTTCGGCACGGCGAGCTTCGACGGCTCCGAGATCGACGTGCCGATCGAGCTGTCCGAGATCACGCCCGACGCGGTGTTCGGCGCCGACGCGCGCGGCTGTTCGGCCGAGACCGGTGCGAAGCTGGTCGAGGCTGTGACCGAGCTCGGCGCCCGCTTCGTCCGCCACTACGCCGAGCGAACGCAGTGAGCGTGACGGTGCGGTCGGGTGTGACTCGACCCCCACCCCAACCCTCCCCCGCTGCGCGGGAGAGGGGGCACGGTAGATGGGTCAATACCCCCTCTCCCGCGCAGCGGGGGAGGGTTGGGGTGGGGGTCGAGTCAAGCCGCGCCACGAGGTCATCGTGAGGCTCTGCATCTTCGGCGCCGGCTCGGTCGGCGGTTACCTGGCAGGCTTTCTGGCGAAGGGCGGCGCTGACGTCTCGGTGGTGGCGCGCGGCGCGCATCTCGCGGCAATTCGCGCCAACGGCCTGACGGTGGAGACGCCGGATGGCGCAATCAACGTGAAGCTGCCCGCGAGCGACGATCCCGCCGAACTCGGCCCGCAGGACGTGGTGATCGTCGCGGTGAAGGCCCCGGCATTGCCGGCGGTCGCTGCAACCATCGACCCCCTGCTCGGTCCGGAGACGTCTGTGGCATTCGCGATGAACGGCATCCCTTGGTGGTATTTCCACGCGCACGGCGGGCCGCTCGACGGTCGCCACCTGCCGCGCCTCGATCCGGGCGATGCGCTGTGGAATACCATCGGGCCGCAGCGCGCGATCGGCGGCATCTTCTGGCCTGCATGCTCGGTCCCGGCGCCAGGTGTGGTCCGCCTACTCACCGGTGCGGGTCGCGGCACTGTGTTCGGCGAGCCAGACGGCACCACCACCCTGCGTATCGAATCGCTCGCCGCCGCGTTTCGTGCCGCCGGTCTGCCGGTGACGATCGCCGGCAACATCCGCGAGCTGATCTGGCAGAAACTCGCCTTCAATCTCAGCGCCGGCCCGATGTGCGTCCTGACGCAATCGCCGGTGCGCGCGACGCACGAGGAGCCCGCGCTGATCGAGTGCTCGCGCCGCATGCTGGCGGAAGCCGAGGCGATCGCGCTCGCCATGGGCTACCGGCTCGATATCGACGTCGAGCGTGTCGTTGCCACCAACACGCAACTCGCGCATCGGCCCAGCATCCTGCAGGACCTCGAAGCCGGCCGGCCGATGGAGATCGATGCGCTTTACACGGTGCCATTGGACATTGCGCGGATGATGGGCGTGCCGGCGCCGACACTGGACCTGCTGGTGTCCCTCATCAGGGTGAAGGCGCGGGCGAAGGGATTGTATGACGGGTAGCAGCCTTCAGGTGGCTTCCGGCTGTGCCGCCACGCCGATCAGCCAGGCGCGCGCGTCTCTTGCCGACCACCAGCTCACCACCAGATGCGGCGCGTGCGCCGCGATACGCAGCGCCTGCTCGGCATCGCTTTCGACAAAATGCGTGCAGCCCCAGCGTGTCGCCGCCTCGGCCTTGTAGCGCGCAACCCGGTCCGGATCGTGCGGCATGTCGGCCGGCCGGCATTCGAGCGGCAACGACCCATGCCCCCAGCGCGCCAGCCAGGCACACGTGCGCTCGCGGTCGGAATCCGGCCGGCCGGTGATCACCACCGCGCGCTCCGGCGCGAAATAGGGTAGCGAGGGGAACGGTTCCAACGTGTGTCGGCGGGCGATCGCTTCGTCGATATCGGCCTGGTAGACCGCATCGGGCACGTCGGGCAGGAAGATGCCGTCGAGGTCCAGGCCGTAGAACGGCAGCTCCGTCACCCGGTCCGGCCCCGCGCCAGTGGCCCGCAGCGCGCGTCCTGCCGGTGTCGCCTCGCCACGCTCCCAGGGAAACCGCCACAGCGTCCGCATCGGATGCGACAGGTCCGGAACGTAGGACGTGACTTCCGGATCGTGCACGACGGCGAGGGTGAGGCAGTCACGGCCTTCGCGCACCAGGGCCTCACGCACCGCCGCCATGGTGCGGCCGGTGCTGCAGCCGTCGTCGACCAGCAGGACACGCCTGGCCGACGGTGGCGGACCGATCCACGCGGTCGACCCCGCGGCACGTTCGAAGCCGATCATGGCCAGGGGAAGTGCCAGCATGCCCGCCGCCATCGTTGCCGGCACCAGCCCGCCGCGCACGATCCCCACCACCGATTCGGCCTGCCACTGGATGGCCCGGTCGAGCAGGGCCGCGATCATGCGCTCGGTCTGGTCATAGCCGAGGAACACCGGGATGCGGCCGGGTTCGAGCCCCTTCCATCCCACCTGGGTCAGCTTCCTCGCCCGGTCATCGCTCATCGTCCGTTCTTGCGACTTGTCAAATTAACCTAAATAATGTAACAGTTAGCTTGTTACCGAAAACAACCTTGGGCGCGTCCGCACGGACGCGCCATTTCTTTTTGTTCTTCCGGCTGGGTCCGCCGGCTGGCCCGGCCAGTTCACCGGCATGGCGGTCTGCCCCAGCACCCAGCCCTCCCAGGTTCTGATCCACCGATCGGCCGGAGCGGTATCGGGCCGATTGCCGGCCAACACGTTCAGCACGCAAAGCACGCCGAGCACGCAGTCGAACCTGTCCTCGCCGGCGGCATCGGCACCGAAACCATCGAAAGCGGCCTTGTCCAGGGCGGGTTCCGCCTGCACGCCGAGCGTCGCCATCGCCGAACGGAGCGGGTTCGCCACGGCCACCCGGTCCGCCTGACGCCGCTTGCTCCCCTTGAGCCTGATGCCGAGGTGGCGCAGCGCCTCGGCGGGATAGGTCTCCGCGATGGCGACCGCCCCCGGGGCCAGCAGCGCCCGGAATGCACCGGCGAACGGCCAGAGCCGGACATCCTCCCCGGCCGCCAGGGCCGGCAAGAGCATGTCCTGCCAGGCCGCGATGGCCGCCTTGCCTGACTGGTTCGCTCCGAGCGTCCAGAACAGCGGCGCCCCAGCCGGCCGTTCGGACGTGGCCCGGTCGCAGGCGCGGGACAATGCGGCGGCGCCATCCAGGCCGAGCGCTTCGGCATGCGCCGCGCGTGTCATTCCGGCTATTCCGCGCGCGGGATAGAACGGTCGCCCAGGCCCCACCTCGGCTAGCGATGCACACACCTGGAAGAAATCCGGCCGCGTCGCGGTCGTTGTCAGGAAATGCAGGAAGTCTCTCTCGGGAAGCCGAGCCGCATAGGCGCGTGGCAGGCCCAATGGCAGGTCGACGCCGAGCGCCACCGCCCGGCCCTTCGCCGCCGCGCGCAGCCGCGTGAGAAATGTCGCAACCTCGCCCACCAGCACCGGGGCGGCGAGCCGCCAGACGCCCTGCTCGCGGCTCGCCACCGCCACCCAGCGCTTGCGCGGATCAACACTCCAGTCGGCATGGGCGGCCATTGCAGCACTGGGGTCAGGTAAAGGCATGGGGGGAATCGCGATGGCCTACCGCTACCCGCCGGCGGTGCGCTGGCTGCACTGGATCACCGCCGCACTCGTCCTTGTCATGATCACGCTCGGCCTGTGGATGACCTACTTCGAGCCCAAGGACGAGGACCTCAAGTATCTGCTCTACGACATCCACCAGAGCACCGGCGCCGTTCTGTTCGTCCTGATGGTGTTGCGTCTGTGGTGCCTTCTACCATGGCGTGATCCGCCGCGATGGCGTCGTGCAGCGGATGCTATAGCGGTTTGTGGGCACGCTCCAGCAGGCGGGACAACAGGCCGGGCTTCTTCGGCGGCTTCGCGGGTTCGGCGGCCTTCTCCCTGGCGCGCGTGTCGGCCTCCTGCTGGCGCTGTTTGCTGCTCAGCCACTTCTCCAGGCTCATGCCGGCCTTGGCGGCCCGCTTCGCTTCGTAGGCACGCTGGCCTTCGCTCAGAGGCTTTGGCGTCTTCAAGGTGGGTCCCCGCTGGTCGCTGCGGTTTTGGCAGGCTGGCGGCATCGGTTCAAGGCCTGCCATGCTGTGGGCACCAGGGGAGCAGGAAACGATCATGCCAAGCGGGCTTGAAGGTGTCGTCGCCGCGGAAACCGTATTGAGCGATACCGACCGCGAGCGCGGCATGATCTGGGTCCGCGGCATCGCCCTGCCGGACCTGGTCGCTCGGCACGGCTACGAGGGGACCGTCGCGCTGCTGTGGGAGGGTTTTGCGGGTGATGGTCTCACCCGCGCCGGTGTTCACGCGCAGCTCGGTTCCGCGCGTTTGGCTGCTTTCGCGGGGCTCGACGCCTGGCTCGATGCTGCCGCGCGGCGGCCGCTGTTCGAGGGTGTCCGCCGCTGCCTCGCGATGCTGCCCGACGATACGCCCCCAGTGGCGATCGTTGCCGCGCTGAGTGTCGGCGTCCCGGCACTGCTGCGCATCGCGCGTGGCGAGCGCCCGGTGCCGCCGGACCCTGCGCTCGCCACCGCGGCGGATCTGTTGCGCATGCTGCACGGGCAGCCTGCGGACGAACCGAGCGTTGCGGCGCTCGATACCTATTTCACCGTGATGGCCGAGAGCGGGCTGAGCGGTTCCAGCTTCACCGCCCGCATCGTCGCCTCGACTCGGGCGTCGCTGGTCTGCGCCGTGCTCGGCGCCTGGTGCGCCTTCACCGGACCGCTGCATGGCGGGGCGCCGGGACCGACGCTCGATCTGCTCGACGCGGTGGCCGAAGCGGACGACATCGACGCATGGATCGAGCGCAAGCTTGCCGCGGGCGAACGGCTGATGGGCTTCGGCCATCGCGTGTTCCGCGGCAACGATCCGCGGGCCGCGGCGATGCGCGTCGCGCTGCGGCGGATGGGTCCCGCCGCCGGGCGCCTGGCATTTGCGGAACACGTCGAGCAGCGCGTCGCGGCGGTGCTGGCGCGCGTCAAGCCGGGACGCTCGCTGCCGGCCAATGTGGAGATCGCCGCCGCGCTGTTGCTCGATGCGGTCGGCATCCCGCGCGAGGCGTTCACCGCGGTATTCGCGGTGTCGCGCTGTGCCGGCTGGTTGGCGCACGCGATGGAGCAGCAGAAGACCGGACGGATGATCCGCCCGACTTCGCGCTACGTCGGCCCTCCGACAGCGATCGCGTCGTAGCCCTTCCAGCGATAGATCAGCGCCGACAGGCCCCATGCCAGCAGGAAAATCCCGACCACCGCGAAGCCGAAATTGCCGACGTCTTCGTTGAGACCGCTCACCGCCGACCAGAAACCGCCCCGCAATGCCAGCTTGTCCGCCAGCAATCCGAGCGCCTCGATGCCGCCGATCAGCAGCGCGACCGCGACCGAAGCGGCGGTGATCGTCAGATTGTACCAGAGCTTGCGCAGGGGCTGGACGAACGTCCAGCCATAGGCGCCCACCATCAGCACGCTGTCGGTCGTGTCCACCAGTGCCATGCCGGCGGTGAACAGCGCCGGAAAGACCAGTGTCTGCCAGGGCGACATGCCTTGCGCGGCCTCCGCGGCAGAGATGCCGAGCAGGCCGATCTCGGTCGCGGTGTCGAAGCCCAGGCCGAACAGGAAGCCGAGCGGATACATGTGCCAGCTCTGGCGCACGGCGCGAAACAGCGGTCGGAACAGTCGTGCCAGCAGCCCGCCCCCGGCCAGCAGCACATCCAGCCCTTCGGCGTCGAGCACGCCGCCGCGCGAGACATGCCGGAAGCTGCGCCACACGCCGCGCAGGATCACCAGGTTCGCCAGCGCGATCAGCAGCAGGAAGGCCGCGGAGACGGACGTGCCGATCATCCCGCCGATCGCCTTGAACGCCTCGAACCGGCCTTGCAACGCCGCGGTGGTTGCGGCGATCGCCGTCGAGGCGGCCACCACGATCGTCGAATGGCCAAGCGAGAAGAAGAACCCAGCGGCCAGTGGCCGCTTGCCTTCCTGCATCAGCTTGCGCACGACATTGTCGATCGCCGCGATGTGGTCGGCATCGACCGCATGGCGCAAGCCGAACACCCAGGCGAGGAGTGCCGTGCCGAGCAGGGCCGGCCGGCCAGCGAAGGTGGCCCAGGCCCACGTCCAGGCGCCAAGATTGGCCGCGGTCAACAATACGCCGAGGCAGGCCCGCGGATCGCGCAACGTTCTTATCACACTTTACGCCCTGCTCCTCATCCCACGTTGGCAGGTTCGGGGCCTGCGGGGCAAGCCGGGCCCGTCCGAGGCGGTGACCGGCTTCGCAAACGCACGCTTAGGTAGCCTGCCGGGCGCCATTCGGGGTAAAGTGTGCTCTGCATGGCCAGAATGGGAGGTGGTTGTGATCTTCCGCCAGTTGTTCGACGCGACATCCGGCACCTACACCTATCTGCTCGCATCCCGCCACGGCGGCGAGGCGCTGATCATCGATCCGGTGCTGGAGAAGGTCGATCGCTACCTGCAACTCATCCGCGAACTGGATCTGAAGCTGGTGAAGGCGATCGACACCCATCTGCACGCCGACCACATCACCGGCCTCGGCGCGCTGCGCGACCGCACGCGCTGCATCACGGTGATGGGCGAGCAATCCAGCGTCGATGTGGTGTCGATGCGCATCGCCGACGGCGACCGGCTCGGCATCGAGGGGATCAGCCTGGATGTCGCCTATACGCCCGGCCATACCGACGATTCCTACAGCTTCATCATGCCGGACCGCGTGTTCACCGGCGACACCCTGCTGATCCGCGGCACCGGGCGCACCGACTTCCAGAGCGGCGATCCGCGCGCGCAGTACGACTCGATCTTCCACCGCCTGCTGCGCTTGCCGGACGAGACGATGGTGTTCCCGGCTCACGACTACAAAGGCGATACGGTCAGCACGATCGGCGAAGAGAAGCGCTACAATCCGCGCCTGCAGGTGAAGTCGGTGGACGACTACGTCGATCTGATGAACAACCTGAACCTGTCCAATCCGAAGATGATGGACGTCGCCGTGCCGGCCAACATGCACCAGGGCCTGGCGCAGCAGGAGATCGCCCGCCGCGGCTGGGCGGTGACGGCGGAGCAGGCGAGGGCGCTGGTGGGAAGCCGCGACATCGTGCTGATCGATCTGCGTGAACGTACCGAGCGTGAGAAGCATGGCGTGATTCCGGGCTCCTTGCATGCGCCTTATCCCGACCTGCAGGAGAACATCCAGGCCGGCGGCATGCTGCACGAGTTGGCCAGCGCGACAAACAAGCGGCTGGTGTTCTATTGTGCGTTTGGCGAGCGGTCTGCCATGGCTGTGCAGGCGGCGCAGGACGCCGGCCTCGCTTCCGCCTGCCACATCCACGGCGGCATCGACGCGTGGAAGAAGGCCGACGGCCCGATTAGCCACTGACGCTTTTGCTGGAGGGTCTGCAATGGATGCAATGGAACTGCTGCTTGGCCGCGAATCGGCGCTGAAGCTCGCTTCGCCCGGGCCGAGCCAGGAAGCGCTCGATGTCATGTTCCAGAGTGCGCTGCGGGCGCCGGATCACGGACGCTTGCGCCCGTGGCGTTTCGTGGTCGTGCCGGAGGACAAGCGCGAACGCTTCGGCGAGGTGATGGCCGACTGCCTGCGCCGGCAGGAGCCGAATGCGTCCGCCGAGATGCTGCAGCGCGAACGCGACAAGGCCCTGCGCGCGCCGGTGATTGTCGTGGTCGCCGGGCAGATCCATCGGGGGCACAAGATTCCCGAGGTCGAGCAGCTTGTTTCGACCGCCGCGGCCGCGGAGAACATCATGCTGGCGGCGCGCGCGCAGGGATACGGTGCGATGTGGAAGACCGGCGCGCCGGCCTATGATGCAACGGTGAAGCGCGCGCTGGGGTTGGAACCGGACAGCGAGATCGTCGGCTTCCTTTATCTCGGCACGCAGGTGGGCGGCGGTTCGCCGGCGGCAAGACCGGTAGTGCGGGATCTGGTTTCGGTGTGGCAGGGATGAAACGTTGCGTCGGGTCCGATGGCGGAATGCGCTGCGCTTTTCCGCCTTACGTTCGGTAGGGCGGAAAAGCGCAGCGCATTCCGCCAACCCGACACGGCGAATCGGAGCGAGCCATGACCAACGCGATCGAAAGCGAGCAACTCACCCGGATCGGACCAGGCACGATGATGGGCGACTTGCTGCGCCAGTACTGGCTGCCTGCCGCGAAGTCCGCCGAACTCACCGCGGGAGGCGATCCGCTGCGCCTGATGCTGCTCGGCGAGAAGCTGATCGCGTTCCGCGACCACACCGGCCGCGTCGGCGTGATGGACCATCGCTGCCCGCACCGCTGCGCGTCGCTGTTCTATGGACGCAACGAAGAAGGCGGCCTCCGCTGCGTCTATCACGGCTGGAAGTTCGACGCCGACGGCACCTGCATCGACATGCCGAACCTTCTCCCGGCTCAGGACTTCAAGCACAAGGTGCATGCCAAAGCCTACAAGGTCGCCGAACGGGCCGGCGTGGTCTGGGTCTACATGGGCGAGCGCACCGCGGCCCCGTCGTTGCCCGAGATCGAGGCCACGCTGCTGCCGGAAGACGACCTGACGATCATGTTCGCCCAGCGCGAGTGCAACTGGCTGCAGGCGCTGGAAGGCGACATCGACACCTCGCATTTCGGCTTCCTGCATGCCGGCAGTGTGCAGCCGGAGCAGGTGCCGGACGACAACATGCTGAAGTATCAGGTCGGCAACCGCGCGCCCGAATACCACGTGACCGACACCGACTGGGGCACGATGTACTGCGCCTACCGCCCGGCCGAAGACGACAGGACCTACTGGCGGTTCGCGCATTTCGGCTTTCCGTTCTGGACGTGGGTGCCGCAGGGCGACTTCATCGATCGCGTGCAGGCGCGCGCCTGGGTGCCGATGGACGACACGCACACGATGTTCGTCTCGCTCACCTGGAAGCAGATGTCGCGCACGCCGCCGCTGAAGGACGGCAAGCCGATCCCTGGTGCGTTGCCCGTGCTCGACTACCTGCCGAACGGCACGGATTGGTATGGCCGCTGGCGCCCCGCCGCGAATGCCGCGAACGACTATCTGGTCGACCGCGACGCCCAGCGTAACGACGTGATCTACACCGGCATTTCGCACATCCACATGCAGGACCAGGCGATCACCGAAAGCATGGGCGAGATCGTCGATCATTCGTTCGAGCATCTTGCGCCGAGCGATCAGATGATCACCCGCACGCGCCGTCGCCTGCTGCTCGCCGCGCGTGCGTTGCGCGAGGAGCGTGTGGTGCCTCCGGGGGTCGATGACCCGGGCATCTACATGCAGGCGCGCAGCGGCGAGGCCGTGCTGAAGGCCGCTGACTGGCAGGCGGCTTACCGCGACCGGCTACGCCATGTGGTGCGGCCGACCGGATGGCGCGAGGCTGCGGAGTAGCGCAACCGCGCTACGGCGATAAACGTTGTCGCCCCTGGTGATGGGTATCGCTCCGCTCAACCCATCCTACGACCTACGGCCCTGTAGGATGGGTTGAGCGGAGCGATACCCATCACTCCGGCTGAACTTGCCTCAGCCTTCGCCGCGGTGCCGCATCACCAAAGCGGCGAACGCGCCGAGGCCGAAGTTGATGGCTATCCCGGCCAGCGACAGCAGCACCAGCGCAGCGAACATGCGCGGCACCTGCAGCCGGTAGCCCGCCTCCAGAATGCGATATGCCAGCCCCGAGGCGAAACCGCCCGAACCGGCGACGAACTCCGCCACGACCGCGCCGACCAGCGCCAATCCGCCCGAGATGCGCAGCCCGGCGAGAAAATACGGCAGCGCCGCCGGCAATCGCAGCAACCACAGGGTGGCGAACCGGCTTGCGCCATACAATCGGAACAGGTCGCCAAGCTCCGCCGGCGCCGATGCCAGTCCGGCCGCGGTGTTGGCGAACACCGGGAAGAACGCAACGATGGTTGCGCAGACCACCAGTGAAGCGAACGGATCGCCGACCCAGACGATGATCAGCGGCGCGATCGCGACGATCGGCGTGACCTGCAGCACCACCGCCCATGGCTGGATTGCCGCCGCCAGCAGCCGGCTCGAGGCAATCGCCACCGCAAGCACCACACCGAGCAGCGCCGCGACGAACAACGCGGCGAACGTCACCAGCAGGGTCGATGCGAGCGAAGACAACAAACCCGACGGATCGGCGATGAACGCGGCAATAATCGCGAGCGGACCAGGCACCAGATAGGACGGTACCTGCGCGATCCACACCGCCGCCTCCCAGGCGACCAATGCGGCGAGACCGAACAGGGTTGGCGCGTATTTCATGCCGCCAAAGCGCGCTCCATCTCGCGCGTCACCTGTGCCACCAGTGCGGCATAAGCGGGATCGAACCTCGCCTCTGCGCCGGGACGCAACGGCGAGGCAATCTCATGGTCGATGCGTCCGGGCCGCGGCGTCATCAGCACGATGCGTCGCGCGAGGAAGGCCGCTTCGTAGATCGAATGCGTCACGAACACGACCGTACAGCCGAGCCCCTGCCATAGCGACAGCAGATCCTCCTGCAGCTTGTGCCGGGTGAACTCGTCGAGTGCCGCAAACGGTTCGTCCATCAGCAACAGGCGTGGACGCGTCACCAAGGCGCGCGCAATCGAAACGCGCATGCGCATCCCGCCGGAGAGTTGCCGCGGGCGCGCCTGCGCAAATCCGTGGAGGCCGACGCGCTCCAGTGCCACGTGCACAAGCGGCATCGCCTGCTCGCGCGCCATGCCGCGCAGACGCAGCGGCAGGAACACGTTGTCTGCCGCGCTCGCCCAGGGCAGCAGCGTGGCGTCCTGGAACACGAAGCCGATCTCGCCTTGTGTCGGCTCGTGGCCCGCATCCCAGGTCAGGCGGCCCGCGTCCGGCTGGTCCAATCCGGCGATCAATCGCAGCAGCGTTGATTTGCCGCACCCTGACGGCCCAAGCAGGGCCACGAAATCGCCACCGGCAATCGCCAGCGATACATCGCGCAGCGCCTCCACCTGGCCGAAGCGCCGCCCAACGGAGGTGAGATGCAGCATGGTTAGGAGCGTACAAGTGTCATTGCGAGGAGCGAAGCGACGCGGCAATCCCGAGGTGAGTGTGCACCGGCCACGAGATTGCTTCGCTTCGCTCGCAATGACAGCGGAACTGGCACATCCTATTTCTTCAGCTCCATGCCCACGTGCTTGTCCACGAAGCGCATTGTGTAGGCCTTCGTCACATCGAGCCCCTTGGGATACACGCCGACATCGGCCATCGAGCGATAGAACTCCGCCCAGCGCGCATCGGTCATCGCGCCGATGCCGAGCTTCAGCGCATCGCCGGAATCGACGATGCCGTGCGTCTACATCACTTCGCGGCCGTAAGTCAGCAGCGCGTCAGGCATCTCCGGGTTGTCGTGCTTGATCAGCTTGTTCGCCGGCGTGGGGTCGCCGTAGAGGTAGGAGTACCAGCCCTCGATCGAGGCATCGACGAAGCGCTGCACCAGGTCGGGCTTCTCCGTCACCAGCTTGGTGCTGGTGGTGACGATATTGGCATAGCCCGCATAACCCGCATCGGCGAGCAGCAGCACGACCGGCTTGAAGCCGGCTGCCTGCTGGATGGCGAAAGGCTCGGAGCCCAGATAGCCTTGTTGCACCAGCGTCTTGTCGGCCAGGAACGGCTGCATGTTGAACGTGTAGGGGCGGATCTGCGAATCGCTGTAGCCGTATTTGCCGGCGAGGAAGCGCCACCAGCTCGCCCGCGTGTCGGCGCCGATCAGGATCGGCTTGCCGTTCAGCGCGGCGAAGCTGTCGTTGCCCTGGCCGGGATGCGCGATCAGCACCGACGGGTCCTTCTGGAAGATCGCCGCGATGGCAACGAAGGGCAGGTTCTGCTGCACGAACTCGATCGCACGACCGCCGCCGAGATTGAAATCCAGCCTGCCCGCCATCATGAGCTGCATCTGGTTCACCTGCGGCCCGCCCTGGCGGATGGTCACCTTCAGCCCGCGCCTGGCGTAGAGACCGGTGGCAACGGCCTGGTAGTAGCCGCCGTATTCCGCCTCGGCCACCCAGTCGAGACCGAAGCTGATCGCATCCTCGGCGCGTGCCGCGGTGGCGCTGGTGAGCAGGGCAAGCAGGGCTGCGATCCATCGCATGGGGGCCTCGATTCGCGCAGTGGGGTGTCCATCCTGCACAATGACGGCGCGATCGGGGAGGTGGCATGGCTGAGCCGAGGGTGAAAGCAGGATTGTGGGTGAAGATGGCGCTGCGCCTGGCCGACCTGGACGGGCGCCCGGGTGCGGTCTTGCGCAAGGGGGACCCGGACTCGGGCGGCGTGCTCGTGGTGCTGCGCGGCCGCGACGGGTTTTCCGTCTTGTCGCAGATGCGCGCCGCCGACAGCGCGCTGGCCTGGATGCGCGCGACCGGCGCGGCACCGGTCGATCAGGCGGCGGCGGATGCCTATGTCGCGCGCCAGGTCAAGTTCGACCCGGACGTCTGGGTGCTGGAGTTCGAAGCGCCCGACCTGATCCCGCCATTCGAGGCGAAGCTGGTGGGATGAGGGCTGGTTTCTCCCGTCATGGCCGGGCTCTATTTCGAGGAATTCCACGAAGGTCAGACCTTCGAGCACGCGCTGAGCCGCACCGTCACCGAGATGGACAACGTGCTGTTCAGTACGCTGACGCTCAATCCGCAGCCGCTGCATCTGGACGAGGAATTCGCCAAGACCACCGAATTCGGCCAGCGCATCGTCAACTCGTTGTTCACGCTGGGGCTGATGATCGGCATGACGGTGGGCGACACCACGCTCGGCACCACCATTGCCAACCTCGGCATGAGCAAGGTCGAGTTCCCGAAACCGGTATTCCACGGCGACACGATCCGCGCCCGCTCGATCGTCCGCTCGCTGCGGGCGTCCCGCTCCCGCCCGGAGGCCGGCGTGGTGGAATTCGAGCATCAGGCGTTCAACCAGCGCGGCGAGCTGGTCGCCACCTGCCTGCGTGCCGCCTTCATGAAGCGCCGCCCGGCACCTGCGACCGCCTGAAACGGAGAAGGCTCCGGAGGTTGCCCCCCGGAGCCTTCGGCATTGTCTGTGGGCGTCGGTCGCCCGACGAAGCCTAGCCCGCGACGAAAGCCTTCGCTGCGGGGATCCAGGTCGCGGCAAACGGCGCCGACATCAAACAATGAGACACTGGATCACCTCCTTTCTGTTGTTGCTGACTGGATGGCAATATGGCGGAAGGGACGCCGCGCCGCAAGTCAGGACTGCGCAAGGCACGAATCGGGAGGAGTGAGCAATGTCAGGCACCAGCAGGAGCCGCATCGTCGCGGAAGTCGATTTCGCCAGGAACGGCCGGCAGCACGGCTTTCTGCGGCTGTTCCATTCGGTGCACAGCTCCGCCTACGGCTTCATCCCGATCCCCATCGTAGTGCTGAAGAACGGCGACGGCCCGACCGCCTTGTTCGTCTCCGGCACGCATGGCGACGAATACGAAGGCCAGGTCGCGCTGTGCAACCTGGCGAAGTCGCTGGACCCCGCACGCATCCAGGGCCGCGTCATCATCCTGCCGGCCGCCAACTTCCCCGCCGCGATCGCCGGCCGTCGGACGTCGCCGATCGACGAGGGCAATCTCAACCGGTTGTTCCCCGGCGATCCGGATGGCACGGTGACGCAACAGATAGCCTACTACATCGAGCACGAGCTGGTGCCGCTGGCCGATCTGGTGTGTGACCTGCATTCCGGCGGCTCATCCTTGATGTATGTCCCCGCGGCTCTGCTGGGCGGCTACGGCCGCGATGCCGACAACGCCAAGGGGATCGCGGCGCTGAAGGCGTTCGGCTCGCCGCTTTCCTATGTCGTGGAGGCAAACCAGGGCGGCGACCGGACCCTGTCGGGCGGCGCGATCCGTCACGGCGTGCTCGCCCTCGGCACCGAGCTGGGCGGCTCGGGCCACGTGACGCGCGCCGCCGTTCGCATCGCCGAGCGGGGCGTGAACAACCTGCTGGTGCACCTCGGCGTCCTGCCCGAGAGCGCTCGCATCGCGCCCGACGCGGCGCAGCGTTTTCTCGAGGTCGGCGGCGGCGACTATTATGTCTATGCGCCGGAGAACGGACTGTACGAGCCGCTGGTCGAGTTGGGCGACATGGTGAAGGCCGGCCAGCCTGCCGCGCGCATCCACTTCCCGGAGACCCCCTGGGCGGAATCGGTCACCGCGCATTTCGCCCGCGACGGCTTCGTTCTGTGCAAGCGCATCCCCGGACGCACGATGCGGGGCGACTGCCTGTTCCATCTTGGAACGGACATCGCCCTGTAGATAGTCCGGCTACAGCCCGAACAGACGCTTGGCATTCCCACCGGCGATGGCCGCACGGTCGGCTTCGCTCAGCGAAGACACGGACGCGATGTGGCCGATCGGGTCGTATTCGCCCATGTCGTACGGATAGTCCGTCCCGAGCATGATCTGGCCGACGCCGAACAGGTTCACCAGTGCCTCGAGCTGCTGCGGCGTGAACACGATCGTGTCGAAGTAGATGCGTTTCAGATAGGTGCTGGGCGGATGCGGCAGGTCGCCATGCGCGTCGCTGCGCGCGCCCCAGGCATGGTCGATGCGTCCGGAATACGCCGGCAGATAGCCGCCGCCATGCACCGCGATGATCTTCAGGTTCGGATGGCGCTCCAGCACGCCATCGAAGATCAGCCAGTGCAGCGCCATCGTGGTGTCCAGCGGATTGCCGATGACATTGCTGAAATAGTATCCGCCGAAGCGGCGTGGCTCGGTGAAGCCGCTCGGGTGGATGAACACCACCGCGCCGAGCGCCTCCGCCTTCGCCCAGAACGGCGCGAACAACGGGTCCGACAATTCCTTGTCGCCGACATGCGCCAGCACCTCCACGCCCTTGAAGCCGAGCGTGGTCATGCAGCGCTCCAGTTCGTCCGCCGCCGCATTGCCGCCGGCCTGCAGCGGCACGGTGCCCATCGCCGCCGGGATGCGGTCGGGCTTGGCCGCGGCGATGGCGGCGATGCCGTCGTTCACCATGCGCGCCGACTGCACGCCGATCTCCGCTGGCACCTGGTAGTAGCATTGGCCAGGCGCCGGCGTGATGACCTGCGCGTCCAGGCCCATCGCGTCGAAATCCTTCATCCGCAACGCCAGGTCGGTCAGATGCGGCGTGCGGTCCTCGTCCTGCTTGCGGGACAGGATGCGGGTCTCCTCGGTGTAGAACTGCGCGCGCGGGTCCGGCTTGAGATGTGGCCGCACGAATGTCGCCGCCGCCGGCACCGCGGCGTGCGAATGGCAATCGACCGTCAGGCTGCGCGGGCGGATTTCGCGTCCCGGCCTGCCATGCTGGCGTGCCGCGGTCAGCCCATAGCGATTGGTGGGTTCGGCCATCTGGAGCTCCTCCGGTCTATCAGGTGACGCCCTCGACTTGCCTGCCGTTCGGGCGCCGGGCATCAATGCGCCGACATCCTGCCGGAGAATTCGCCGCTGTCCCAGACCCGGAATCTGCTCGACGTCCAGGGCCTGAGCGTCGCGTTCGCCACTGACCAAGGGCTTTCGACCGTCGTCCGTGACCTCGACCTTGGTGTGGCGCAGGGCGAGACGCTCGCCATCGTCGGCGAATCCGGTTCCGGCAAGTCGGTGACAGCGCTCAGCATCACACGGCTGATCGACCACACCGGCGGGCGCATCACCGCCGGCCGCATCCTGTTCACCGACCGCACCGGTCGCCAGCGCGACCTCGCCACCGAGCCGGCCGAGGCGATGCGCCGGCTGCGCGGCCCCGAGATGGCGATGGTGTTCCAGGAGCCGATGAGCAGTCTCAACCCTGTGCTGCGCGTCGGCGAGCAGATCGCCGAGGCGGTGATGCTGCATCAGGGGCTGGGCCGCACCGCTGCGCTGGCCGAGGCGCGCCGCCTGCTGGAACACGTGCGCATCCCGGAGGCGGAGCGGCAGTTGCGGCGTTACCCGTTCCAGCTTTCGGGTGGCATGCGCCAGCGGGTGATGATCGCCATGGCGCTGTCCTGCCGGCCCCGTCTGTTGATCGCCGATGAGCCGACCACCGCGCTCGATGTCACCGTGCAGGCGCAGGTGCTGCGGCTGCTGCGTTCGCTGCAGCGCGAATACGGCATGGCCCTGATCTTCATCACCCACGACATGGGCGTGGTGGCCGAGATGGCCGACCGGGTGCTGGTAATGCGCGACGGCGTCAAGGTGGAGGAGGGTTCGGCGCTGCGCGTGTTCGACGCGCCGCAACATCCCTATACGCGCGCGCTGCTGAAAGCCGTGCCGGTGCTGGGCAGTCTGGCCGGACAACCCTTGCCGGCGCCGTTTCCCGAGGATGGCAAGGCGGTTGAGCCGCAGGCGACGGTGCGCTTCGACATGCCGCCGGTGCTCGACATCAAGGGTCTCACCACGCGCTTCGATGTCCTGCGTTGGTTTCGTCTTGCCGGTCGCATCCATGCCGTCGAGCAGGTGAGCCTGACGGTGCGGCGTGGCGAGACATTGGCACTCGTGGGCGAGTCCGGCTGTGGCAAGTCCACCACCGGACGCAGCATCATCCGGCTGGAACAACCGCAGGCCGGCGAAATCCGCCTGAACGCCGAGGACGTCACGCATCTCAGTCGCGCACGCGAGGCCAGGCTGCGGCGTGGCGTGCAGTATGTGTTCCAGGATCCTTTCGCTTCGCTCGATCCGCGCCTGACCATCGGCTTTTCCATCGCCGAGCCGATCCGCACGCATCGGCTGTTGCGTGGTGCCGCCGTGGAGCATCGCGTGCACGAGTTGCTCCGGCAGGTTGGCCTGACACCGGACTACGCGCGCCGATATCCTCACGAGATGTCCGGTGGGCAGCGGCAACGGGCCTGCATCGCCCGCGCGCTCGCGTCCGAGCCCAGCCTGATCATCGCGGACGAAGCGGTGGCGGCGCTGGACGTGTCGATCCGCGCGCAGGTGGTGAACCTGCTGATGGAACTGCAGGCACGGCTCGGTGTGGCCTATCTGTTCATCTCGCACGACATGGCGGTGGTGGAGCGCATCAGTCACCGCGTGGCGGTGATGTATCTCGGCCAGATCGTCGAGATCGGTCCGCGCCAGGCGGTGTTCGGCAATCCGCGGCACCCGTATACGCGCCGCCTGCTCGCGGCGGTGCCGGTCCCCGACCCGCGCCGGCGCGACCACTCGATCGAGCTGGACGACAGCGAGGTGCCAAGCCCATTGCGTCGGCCGGACGAACCCCCCATCGTGGCGCCACTGGTGCGGGTGGGCGAGGATCACTTCGTCGCCCACCATCGCGTCGGCGGCCTCTACTGATCGAGGAGGAATTCAGGTGACTTATATACTTCCCCGCGTGCTGCTGGCTGCTTCGCTCGCGTTTGGCGCGGCCGGCGCGGCGCATGCCGCCAAGGACCTCGTGGTCGGCGTGCCCGACAACCTGACCGGGCTGGATCCTGCCGACCTCAATGACAATCTGTCGCAGTCCGCGGTGCGGCTGATGTTCGAGGGCCTCTACATGCTCGACGAACACATGAAGCTGCGGCCGCAGCTCGCCGAGAGCTACGAGGCGAGCGAAGATGCCAAGGAGTTCATCTTCCATCTGCGCAAGGGTGTGACGTTCCACGATGGCACGCCGTTCAACGCGGCGGCGGTGAAG
The DNA here is from genome assembly GCA_041487355.1 of Acetobacteraceae bacterium. Taxonomy (GTDB): domain Bacteria; phylum Pseudomonadota; class Alphaproteobacteria; order Acetobacterales; family Acetobacteraceae; genus JAMXLO01. The sequence goes on from JBGPND010000045.1 coordinate 26,007, forward strand.
TTCAGCTTCGACCGTGCCGGCAATCCGGAGAACCACCTGAAGCGGCAGAGCTTGTTCGTGATGATCGACCGCACCGATGCGGTGGACGACTCCACGGTGAAGGTGGTGCTGAAATATCCGTTCGGCGCCTTCGTCAACGACATCGCGCACCCCGGCGCGCTGATCGTCAGCCCGAAATCCGTACAGGAGTTCGGCAAGGAGGTCACGCGGCACCCGTCTGGCACCGGCCCATACCAGTTCGTGAGCTGGAGCGCCGACACGCTGAAGATGCAGAAGAACGAGCACTACTGGAAGCCGGGCCTGCCGAAGATCGACACCATCACCTATCGCGGCGTGCCGGAGAACGGCTCGCGCATCGCCATGCTGCAGACCGGCGAGGCGCAGTTCATCTTTCCGGTGCCGCCGGAGATGATCAAATCGCTGGAGAGCAGCCCGACGATCACGGTGTTCGACGAACCGTCGATCTTCATCCGCTATGTGGCGCTGAACAACATGCGCAAGCCGTTCAACGATCCACGTGTGCGTGAGGCGCTGAACTACGCAGTCGACAAGCAGGCGTTCGCCAAGGTCGTGTTCAGCGGCCGTGCGGATCCGATGGACTCGCCACTGCCGCCGCTGCTTGGCTTCTACCAGAAGCAGGGCAGCTATCCGTATGATCCGGCGAAGGCGAAGGCGTTGCTCGCCGCGGCGGGGTATCCGAACGGCTTCGAGAGCACGCTGACCGGAAGTTCCAACACGCTGGTGCAGCGCGGCATGCAGTTCGTGCAGCAGCAGCTTGCCGCCGTGGGCGTGACGGTGAAGGTGGAATCGCTGGAAGCGGGCGTGCTGACGGCAAAGATGTTCAATGTCCAGAAGCCCGAGGACGCCTCCATCGTGATGCTGTACGGCGGCTGGTCGTCTTCGACCGGCGATGCCGACTGGGGGATGCGGCCGATGCTCTACACCAAGTCGTTCCCGCCGGTGCTGTCCAACCTCGCCTGGTACAGCAATCCTGTGACCGATGCCGCGATCGAGGAAGGGCTGAGCACCACAGACCCGACGAAGCGGGCCACCGCCTATGTCAAGGCGCAGGCGCAGGTGTGGAAGGACATGCCCTGGATTTTCCTGGGCGTGGATCACAACCTGGCCGCCTATTCGAAGAAACTGACCGGTGCGTTCATGCGCCCCGATCAGCAGTTCCACCTGACCGAGGATGCGACACTGAATTGATGCAAAATCATCGTCATGGCCGGCCTTCGCCGGCCATGACACTATTAGATTAGCGTGTTCGACTACCTGATCCGCCGGCTGGCGGGCACGATCCCCGTCCTGCTGGCCGTCAGCGTCTTCGTCTTCCTGTTCGTCCATCTTCTGCCGGGCGATCCGGCGCGACTGGTCGCAGGGCCGGATGCATCACCGCAGGACATCGCCGCGGTGCGCGCGGACATGGGGCTCGATCGGCCGCTGCCGATGCAGTATCTGCGCTATCTCGGCGAGACCGTGCACCTGCATCTCGGCCGCTCGATCAAGACTCACCAGCCGGTGGTGGAGCTGATCGGCGAGCGCTTCATGCCGACGCTGCTGCTCACGGTGTTTGCCATGCTGTGGTCGGTCACCGTCGGCGTGGGTATCGGCGTGCTGTCCGGCGTGCGGCGCGGACGCTGGCAGGATCAGGCCTCGATGGTGCTGGCAATCTCCGGCATCTCGTTTCCCGGGTTCTGGCTCGGGCTGCTGCTGATCGATCTGTTCTCGGTGCGGCTGGGCTGGTTGCCCACCGGCGGCTATGGCACATGGCAGAACTTCGTGCTGCCCGCCTTCACGCTCGGCCTCGCGGTCGCCGCGGTGATGGCGCGCTTCACCCGCTCGGCCTTCGTGGAGATCACCGCCGAGGACTATGTGCGCACCGCGCGCGCCAAGGGTGTGCCGGAGCGCAGCGTGGTGTGGAAGCACACGCTGCGCAACGCACTCATCCCGGTGATCACCCTGACCGGCCTGCAATTCGGCTTCCTGCTCGGCGGCGCAATCGTGGTGGAAACCGTATTCGCCTGGCCGGGACTGGGCCGGCTGCTGGTCGATAGCGTCGCCTACCGGGACTATCCAGTGATCCAGGCGGAGATCCTGCTGTTCTCCTTCGAGTTCGTGCTGATCAATCTCGTCGTCGATCTGCTCTACGCGCTGGTCAATCCGGAGATCCGCCTGCGATGAGCGACATGGCCCTCGCCGCTATGGCGTTGCGCTCGCCATCGGCCGAGTTCTGGCGCCGCTTCCGCCGCAAGCGCGTAGCCCTCGTGTCGGGCTGCGTGATTCTGTTGCTGATCCTGGCAGCGATCGCCGCGCCGTGGATCGCACCGTACGGTCCGGCGACACCCGATTACGACAACGTGCTGGCGGGACCGTCGTGGCAGCATCTCTGCGGTACCGACACGTTCGGCCGCGACATACTGAGCCGCATCCTGTGGGGCGGGCGCATTTCGCTGACGGTGGGTTTCGTCTCGGTGGCGCTCGGCGGCGTGGTGGGCGTGGCGCTTGGCCTGATCAGCGGCTTCTTCGGCGGCGTGATCGACAGCCTGATCATGCGCGTGATGGACGTGCTGCTGGCCTTCCCCGGCATCCTGCTGGCAATCGGCGTCGTGGCGCTGCTCGGGCCAGGCATCGACAACGTGATCTACGCAATCGCGGTGTTCAGCGTGCCGGTGTTTGCCCGTCTCGTGCGCGGCAGCACACTGGCGCTGAAGCAGACGCTCTACGTGCAGGCGGCGCGCAGCATCGGCGTCCGCGCGCCGCTGTTGATGCTGCGCCACATCCTGCCAGGCACGCTGCCCAGCGTGATCGTGTACTGCTCGTTGCGTGTCGGCACCTCGATCCTCACCGCTGCGGCGCTCAGCTTCATCGGGCTCGGCGCACCTCCGCCGAGCCCCGAATGGGGCGCCATGCTGGCAGAGGGTCGCAGCTATCTGGGCGTCGCCGACCAGATCACGCTGTTTCCGGGCCTCGCCATCTTCGTCACGGTGCTGGCGTTCAATCTGCTCGGCGACGGCTTGCGTGACGCACTCGATCAGAAGTTGCGGTAGACTGGCGGCGGAAACCAAAAGGGGGGAGAGATGTCCAGGAGCATCACACGCCGGCTGGCCCTTGCCGGCCTCGGTTCGTCTGCCGCCGGGCTGGCGCAGATGCGCGATGCGCGTGCGGACCTCGGCGCACTTGAGGAAGCGGCGCGCAAGGAAGGCTCGCTCACCTGGTACGTCGCGCAGATGAGCGGCGAGGCGGCCGAGGACATGGGCCGCATATTCACCCGGGGATATCCCGGGATTTCGGTCACGGTGATCCGCACCACCGGGCAGGTCGCCTATCAGCGGGTGCTGCAGGAGCTGAAGAACAGCACGCCGCAATGCGACGTGTTCTGCTCCACCGACAACTCGCACTACCCGGCGCTGAAGGCGCGCGGCGCGCTGGCGCAATACATTCCACAGAATGCCGGAGCGCTGGCGCCGCCATTCGTCGGGCTGGGCGAGGAAGGCTTCTACATACCGGCCACGGCGTCGCTGCAGATCATGGTCTACCACACCCAGAACGTGAAGCCGGAGGATGTGCCGAAGAACTGGACCGATCTCATCGATCCGAAGTGGAAGGGCCGCGTCGCCGTCGCCCATCCGGCGTTCAGCGGCTATTTCGGCCAGTGGGTGGTGGCGATGCGCAAGCTCTACGGCTGGGAGTTCTTCGAGAAACTGGCGAAGCAGAACCCGCGCATCGGCCGTTCCGGTAACGACCCGATCACCATGCTGAATGCCGGCGACTCGCTCATCGGTACCGGGCCGGTCAGCACCAGCGTGCAGAATATCGAGAAGGGCAACCCGATCGGGTTCATCTATCCGACGGATGGCACGCTGCTCTGCTTCGGGCCCGCTTCGGTGATGGCGGCCGCGCCGCATCCCAACGCTGCCCGCCTGTTCCTCGAATGGCTGTTGAGCGAGGACTATGCGCGCGCCTGCGTGAAATGGCACCTCGAGCCGGTGCGCGCCGACGCGCCGCAGATGGAGGGCACCAGGCGTCTGTCCGAAATCAAGCTGATCCGCCTCACACCCGCCGAGATTGCCAAGGGCATCCCCGAGGTGATCGAGCAGTGGCGCGACACGTTCGGGAGCTGAA